>VBCS01000474.1 GCA_005888955.1 Betaproteobacteria bacterium | reverse complement strand
GAAATTCTTCTTCGGTAACGACGGCGCCGACTTCATGGCGATATAGGCATTGGTATTGGCCGGATTCCCGACGACCAGCACCTTGATGCCGCGGCTGGCGACGGCATCGAGCGCCTTGCCCTGTGCGGTGAATATCTTCGCGTTTTCGAGCAGCAGGTCCTTCCGCTCCATGCCGGGACCGCGTGGTCTTGCGCCAACCAGGAGAGCGATTTCCGCGTCCTTGAAGGCGACCATGGGATCGGAGCCGCCGCTCATGCCGGCGAGCAGCGCAAACGCGCAGTCCTCCACTTCCATCATGACGCCCTTGAGTGCCGCCTGCGCCTTGTCGAGCGGCAGCTCGAGCAACTGCAGGATCACCGGCTGGTCCTTGCCGAGCATTTCACCGCTGGCAATCCGGAACAAAAGGCTGTAACCGATCTGGCCGGCAGCGCCGGTGACCGTTACGCGGACGGGCTTCTTCATCAAAGACTCCTGGCGAGCATCTGGCGGTCGGGGGCCGTTCCGGCGTTCCGCCTCGGGCCATGCGCCCGGTGGGCAGTGGGCGGGCACTCGCCGGCTCGTTGCGCAAAGATCGGTTGGCGAGCGTCAACTGGCGAATGTTACGGTGCCGGCAGCGGGGTGTCGAGTCCGGGAACGACGCGCACAAGGAACCTAATGCGCGCGCCGCGAGCACGCGTCCGCGCTGGCGGGCGCGCGTCGATTGCCTGTATAATTTTGCCGTGCACCGACCACCGGGCGCCCTCGCTTCCTCGAGATTAGGTTCCTGAAGCCATGCCTGCCCTCGAGCGACCCGTGACCAGGCCGCGCCCGGTTTACTTGAACCTGGTGCGCATCCGCCTGCCGCTGCCGGGCATCGTCTCGATCCTGCACCGGCTGAGCGGGGCCGCGCTATACCTCATCGGGCTGCCGTTGCTGCTCTTCGGCGTCCAGCGCAGTCTCGCTTCACCGGAGGCGTTCGACAGCTTCCGCGCCGCACTCTCGAACCCGCTGGCGAAGATCGTCCTGATCGGATTGATCTGGGCGTATCTGCACCATTTTTTTGCGGGAATTCGTTTTCTGCTTCTCGACGTTCAACAGGGCATCGAGCTTAAGCCCACGCGCATATCCAGTGTCGTCGTGCTGGTCGTGAGCCTTGTATTGACTTTGATCGTCGGGGTCCGCTTGTGGTGAAACGCGTCATCGTCGGCGCCCATTACGGGCTCAAGGACTGGCTCGCCCAGCGCATCACTGCGATCGTGCTGGTGGTGTATACGCTGCTGTGGCTTGCGATCGCGGTCGATCACGGCGGCATCGACTATGCACTGTGGAAGGGCTTGTTCGCCAGCGGCGCGTTCCGGGTGGCGACGCTGCTATTCTGGCTGGCGCTGCTCTGGCACGCCTGGATCGGCGTGCGCGACATCTGGATGGACTATATCAAGCCGACCGCGTTGCGCCTGACGCTGGAGGTTCTGACCGTGCTGTCTCTGGTCGGCTACGCCGGATGGGCGATCGAGATCCTGTGGGGAGCGGCCAAGTGACGCTGCCCGTGCGCAAGTTCGATGCGATCGTCGTCGGGGCCGGCGGAGCGGGAATGCGCGCGTCGCTGCAGCTTGCGGAAGGCGGGCTTTCGGTCGCGGTACTGTCGAAAGTGTTTCCGACGCGCTCGCACACCGTTGCGGCGCAGGGCGGCATCGGTGCAGCGCTCGGCAACATGAGCGAGGACCACTGGCTGTGGCACATGTACGACACGATCAAGGGTTCCGACTGGCTCGGGGACCAGGACGCGATCGAATACATGTGTCGCATGGCCCCGGAGGTCGTCTACGAGCTCGAGCATTTCGGCATGCCGTTCGACCGCAACGCGGACGGAACGCTCTACCAGCGGCCGTTCGGCGGTCATTCCGCGAACTTCGGCGAGAAGGCGGTGCAGCGCGCCTGCGCCGTGGCCGATCGTACCGGGCACGCGATGCTCCATACGCTTTATCAGCGCAATGTTCGCGCGCGCACGCAGTTCTTCGTCGAATGGGTGGCGCTCGACCTCATCCGGGACACGGAGGGTGACGTGCTCGGCGTGACTGCGCTGGAAATGGAAACGGGCGAAGCGATGATCCTGCAGGCGAAGGCGACGCTGTTCGCCACCGGCGGCGCGGGACGCATCTTCGCGGCGAGCACCAACGCGTTCATCAACACCGGCGACGGGTTGGGCATGGCGGCGCGCGCCGGGGTGCCGCTCGAAGACATGGAGTTCTGGCAATTCCATCCCACGGGAGTCTACGGCGCGGGAGTGCTCATCACCGAGGGCGTGCGTGGCGAGGGCGGCATCCTGCTCAACTGCAACGGCG
>VBCS01000473.1 GCA_005888955.1 Betaproteobacteria bacterium | reverse complement strand
CTGTTCGCGCGGTTGAACTTGAGCGACGACGAATTCGTGCTCTACGACAAGATGTACACGCATCTCAAGCCGCAGACTCCCTCGCCGGACCTCGTCGTCTATCTGCAGGCGCCGGTAGCGACGCTGATCGACAGAGTGCACAAGCGCGGCCTCGATTATGAGCGCTCGATCGCCGAGCAGTATCTCGCGCGGCTGGCCGACGCGTACAGCCGGTTTTTCTATCAGTACGAGGACGCCCCGCTGCTCATCGTCAATAGCGAGCGGTTGAATTTCGTCGATCACGCCGACCACTTCGAGCTGTTGCTCTCGCACATAGAAGGCATGCGTGGGCGGCGCGAGTTCTTCAACCTGGGGACGCAATGACCGCAACGACCTCCACACGTACCGTTCCCGGCCTCGCCGCGATGGCGCGCCAGGGAGAGAAGATCGCGATGCTTACCTGCTACGACGCGAGCTTCGCCGCGCTGCTCGATCGCGCCGGCGTCGACGCGGTGCTCATCGGCGACTCGCTGGGCATGGTCATAGGCGGGCATCCGACGACGCTGCCGGTGACGCTGGACGAGATGGCCTACCACACGCGCTGCGTGGCCGCGGGCACGCGCTCGGCGCTCATCATCGCCGACATGTCGTTCGGAAGCTACCAGGCAAGCCCGGAGCAGGCGTACGCCAACGCGGCGCGACTCATGGCCGCGGGTGCGCAGATGGTCAAGCTCGAGGGCGGCGCGTGGGTTGCGCGCAGCGTCGAGTTTCTGGTCGCGCGCGGCATTCCCGTGTGCGGTCATCTGGGCTTGCAGCCGCAATCGGTGCATCGGCTCGGCGGCTACAGGGTACAGGGCAAGACCGAAGTGTCGGCGCGCGTGTTGCGCGAGGACGCGCACGCACTCGCGGTCGCGGGCGCAGATCTCATCGTGCTCGAGATGGTTCCAGCGGCGCTCGCCATGGAGCTGACCGCGGACGTCGCGGTGCCGACGATAGGCATCGGCGCCGGTCCGGGATGCAGTGGCCAGGTCCTCGTTCTGTACGATATGCTCGGCATCTACCCTGGCAAGCCGGCGCGCTTCGTGCGCAATTTTATGTCAGCAGGCGCCAGCGTCGAGGACGCTGTTCGGGCGTACGTCAAAGCAGTCAAGGACGGCAGCTTCCCCGGGCCCGAACACTACGTCTGAGAGCCTCTAGGGCAAATCGCCATCACCGCCGCATGGAGATCGCGACCACCGCCGCCGAGCTGCACAATTTTCTGGCCGATGCCGGCACCGTCGCGTTCGTACCGACGATGGGCAATCTGCACCAAGGCCATCTGCAGCTTATGCGCATCGCGCGCGAGCACGGCGACACGGTTGTCGCCAGCGTCTTCGTCAACCGGCTGCAATTCGGGCCGAACGAGGACTTCGACCGTTATCCGCGCACGTTCGAAGCCGATTGCGAGGGCCTGCGGCGCGAAGGCGTCGATGTTCTGTTCGTGCCGCAGGAGCAGGAGATGTATCCGACGCCGCAGGTTTATCGTGTGACACCGCCGCCGCTGGCCGAGGAGCTGGAAGGCGCATCGCGGCCGGGATTCTTCCACGGCGTGTGTACCGTAGTGCTGAAGCTCTTCAGCCTCGTGCAGCCGGATGTCGCGGTGTTCGGCAAGAAAGACCGCCAGCAGCTCAAGATCGTGCGCGGCATGGTACAGCAGTTCAATATGCCGATCCGCATCATTCCGGCCGAGACGGTCCGCGCCGATGACGGTCTCGCGCTCGCGTCGCGCAACAGCTATCTTTCACCGGAAGAGCGTCTCGAGGCGCCGCGGCTCTATCGCACGCTCTCCTGGGTCGCCGACGAAATCCTCGGCGGCCGTCACGACTACGCGAATCTCGAAGCGGCCGCGCGCGCGGATCTTTCGCGCCATGGCTGGAAAGTCGACTATATCGCGATCCGCCACGGCCTCGCGCTGCGCATTCCGCACCCTGAAGGCTACGACCACCCCAACCTGCTGATCGTGCTGGGTGCCGCCATGCTCGGGTCCACCCGTCTGATTGACAATGTCGACGTCGTTCAGGGTGCAAGCGAAGACTGAGCTTGCACCCGAGTCGACATTGCGGCGAAGGCTAAATGACGTCGAGCTACGGCTGGAATGACGATGCCGCACGGCATCGTCGGACAATGTCTGTCAGAGAGCGAGACGCTGACCGACATCGCATCTCCGAGCGGCAACAACTTGCATCATTCGAGTAAACCATCGGCAACTTCCAGGCGTCAAAATAACGTCGGCATCGTTGCCGGCGCTTGATCTGGAGATTGCCTATGAGTACCGAGCGCAAAACGTTTTTGAGTGCGCTCGTGGGCGCGCTGCTGGCGCTGTCCGTGCCGGCTGCGCTCGCGGGCGAGATTACGCTTTACGAGCACCGGGACCTCCGCGGCGATAGTCTGACGCTTCACCGCGGGGCGCCGAATTTGCAACGAACCGGCCCGATCGACAGCGCCGCATCGCTCCCGCACCGCCGATCGTCGCCGCACCGCCAGTCGTCATCGCCGGCGCCGAGCCACGCATCGTATTGTTCGAGCGTCCCGGCTTCGGCGGCGGCGCGATCGAGCTGACGAAGACGCACGGCAGCCTCGATCGGATCGCATTCTTCGGCGTCATCGCCGGCGCCGAGCCACGCATCGTATTGTTCGAGCGTCCCGGCTTCGGCGGCGGCGCGATCGAGCTGACGAAGACGCACGGCAGCCTCGATCGGATCGCATTCTTCGGTGGGGCCGACGCGGTGATCGTCTACGGCGGTACGTGGCGTTTGTGCAGTCGTGAGTATTACCGCGGTGAATGCTTCGACTTCGTACCAGGTCGCTATGAGAATCTTGGCGCGCTCACCGGTAGAGTGAATTCCGCCGAGCTCGTTGCGATTACGGGTGCGCCGCTTGCCGCGGTGCCGCCGCCGGTCGGAGTCGGACGCGTGGTGCTTTACGAATACCCGAACTTCCGCGGCCAGTCGTTTGCGATCAATTGGAACGAGCTGCCCAACCTCAACAGAATGGGCTTTAGCGATCGTGCGGCTTCAATGCGGATCGAGGAAGGCTACTGGATGTTCTGTACCGACACGCAATTCCAGGGCGATTGCCGTACGCTGGGCCCGGGTGAATATGCCCGGCTGCCGCGCGAGGTCGACCGCAGGATTGCATCGGTGCGCCGCGTGAACGACGTCTACGGCGCAACGTCGACTTTTTACAGACCTTGGCGCTAAGGGACCTTTTTTGCAGGACGGCCGTTCGCTCCGTTCATCGAAGCTTTCATCGAGCTAAGTCAAAGGGGCGAACGGCCGGTACCGCTTCACTGCAGGCTCTATCCGTTTATCCGTTCATGCTTTGGCAGGCCCGTCCCGGGCCCCGTCCAAAGCGGGGGCGGATTTTTCTTGTTCACACCCGAACGGTCGTTGGCTGCGGCATGAGAACGAGCACGTTGCCCGCGATACAGAGTGCGGCGCCGGCTAGTGCCGGTAGCGTCCACTCGTAGTGCTCGAATACCGTCGAGAGCAGCAAGGCCACAACCGGCACGGCGACCCCGACGTAACCGGCGCGCGCGGCACCAATCTTGCCTAGTAGCGTGAGATACGCCGCGAATGCGATCACCGATCCGAACGCCGCAAGGTAGAGAAGCGAGAGCAGGTAACCCGGACGCGGATCGAAGGTCCACACGATATCGTTTAGCGCGGCGACGATCGCGATAGTAAGCGTGCCGTAAGTCATGCCCCACGCGACTCCCGGCAGCAGCGGAATGCCGCGGCGCTGATTGCGTACGGCGAGCAGGTTGCCGCCCGACGCGAATACCGTCGCCGCGAGCCCGAACAGGATGCCGCGCAGCGCATCGGTCTGCATACCCGCGAGCTCGCGCCAGAACAGGAGCGTGACGCCGGCGACGCCCAGCGCTGCACCGAGGGCCGTGCGCCGGTTGACTGGCGTTGCGAAGAACACGCGCACGCCGACGAGGTTGAGGAACACGATCAGCGAGAACAGCACCGCCACCAGCCCCGATGCGATGTGTTGCTCGGCCCAGTACACGCAGAGGTAATTCAAGCCGAACAGAAGCGCGCCCTGAGAGGCGAGCCATGCATGCTGCGCTGCAGGGAACCTCAGTGAGCGGCCGGTCGCAAGACACCACGCCGCGAGCATCAGCGCCGCGAGCGCGAAGCGGTACACGACCGAGGCCTCGGCCGCGACGCTGCCGAGCTGGAACGTGATCGCGAGCCAAGTCGAGCCCCAGATCAGCGTGGCGATCGAGAAAAGCGAAATCGGTCCCATCAATTTGTCGCGCTCACTGCCGCGCCGGCGACTACGCAGCGCGCAACGCGTCGACGATCTTGAGTCGCGCCGCACGCGCGGCGGGCAGAAACCCGCCGACAAATCCCATCGCCAGCGCGAAGAGCAGCGCCGCGGCGACGATTCCCGGTGTCAACACGAACCGGAAAGCGATCTCGGCAAAGGTCTGGAAATTGGTCGTCGAAATCGACAGCGCTTGCATGAACGCCGCGCCGGTCAGGCCGATCACGCCGCCGAGGAGTCCCAGCAGCAGCGATTCGCCCAGGAAAGCGGTGAGGATCGATCCGCGCGAGAAGCCCAGCGCGCGTAGCGTGCCGATCTCCGCCGTGCGGCTCGCCACGCTCGCATACATGGTGATCATCGCGCCGATGATCGCACCGATCGAGAAGATAACCGAGATCGTCGTGCCAAGGTAGTTGATGAACGTCGCCAGCGCCTCCG
>VBCS01000471.1 GCA_005888955.1 Betaproteobacteria bacterium | reverse complement strand
GCGGCCCGAGCGATACCCAGCCAATCGGCCGGCCGTTCTCATAGCCGATCAACCCGGGCACCACACCGCGATCGACCAGGCTTTTCAGCGCCCGCTTGTTCGCTTCGGAGTACGTCATGCCCGCCGGCACGTCGTGCTTGCCGGAGCGGCGGTAGTACATGCAGTAGCAACCGCGCGCGATCGACGCGCCGGGACGCTCGAACAACTCGACCAGGTCGTCCCAGCGATCGGCGGTAAGGGGTTCGATCCGAAGCTTCACGCCGCGCCAGCCGATGCCGTTTACTTCGCTTCCTTCTGTTTGCGCTGATACCCGCTTGCGCGCATGCAGGCGTCGTACATCCGGTTGAAGGTTCCGTGCGTCGGGTCCATCTCGCCTCCTATGCCAAACCGCCTCTGGTCGATTGTGGCCTGCCTGGCGCAGGTTTCGTTGTCCTTGACGAACTGCGGCCGCGGTGCCGACCCCGGCTCATAGTCATCCGCCGTGCGTGCCGCGGACGTGGCGCAGCCGATGACAAAGAGCAACGCCGGTAATGCAAGCATTGGTAGGCGAACGTTCAGGGGATTTCCTTCAGCGCCTGCTCGACATCTTCGATCAGATCGTCGAAATGCTCGATGCCGATAGACAGGCGCACCAGATCCGCGGGGCAAAGCGTTCCCAGTCCCTCGACGCTGGCGCGGTGCTCCGCGAGGCTCTCGACCGACCCCAGCGAGGTGGCACGCTTGAATACGCGGAGATTGGCGGTGAATGCCTTCGCGGCTGCTTCGCCGCCGGCGAGGCGCAGCGACATCATCCCGCCGAAGCCGCCGCGCATCTGCCTTGCCGCGACGAGGTGAGCGGGATGCGTGGGCAATCCCGGATAAAGCACATGCGAGAGCTTCGGGTGACGCTGCAGCCGCAGCGCAATCGCGTGCGCATTGCGGCAGGAAGCGGCGACGCGCAAGGGTAGCGTGCGCATCCCGCGCAACAGCAGCCACGCCTCCAGCGGCCCGAG
>VBCS01000472.1 GCA_005888955.1 Betaproteobacteria bacterium | reverse complement strand
ATAACGTCGCCGTGTTCACGCGGGCGCTCGAGCGCGGCAAGGGCATCCTCGTGCTAACCGGGCACTTCGGCAACTGGGAAGTGGCGACCGTCGCGGGCCTAAGCACGTTTCCACAGATGCGCGGGCGGATTCACTTCGTGCGCCGGCTGATCAAGCCGCGCTGGCTCGACCGCTTCGTCAACTGGCGCTTCCAACGCGCCGGTTTCGGCGTGTTGCCGAAGCGCGGCTCGCTCGACGCCATCCTCGATCGGCTCGCCGCCGGCGATGCGATCGTGTTTCCGTTCGACCAGCACGCTGGGCCGCCCGATGGCATCGAAGTCGATTTCTTCGGGAGTCCGGCGTGGACCTTCAAAAGCCTGGCGCTGATTGCGCTCGCGTCCGACGCGCAGGTGTTGCCTGCCGCGAGCTGGCGCGAACAGGACGGCCGTCACGTGCTGCGCTTCGAGGAGCCGCTTTTACCGGTCTCGTGCGCCGAAGTCGGCGAGGAAATCCGCCGCAACACGCGGGCGTACAACGCCGCGCTTGAGAGATTGATCCTTCGCCACCCCGAACAATGGTATTGGGTGCACCGGCGCTGGAAGCGCGTCGACCCGCGCGCAAGAGCACGGCGCGCGTAGCTTCGGCCCTGTTTTCCACGCGGAGCGCGCTACCGCGTGTAAGGCCCGGTACCAGCGCCTAGGCGCCGCGATGTGTCGCCCAGCGGCAGTTAGCACCCTGCCGTGACGGCCATGGGCGACGATCGGCGGTGGCTCCGATTAGGCACACGCGGCACGCTTCCATCGCACGCCCCGTTTGGCCCGGTCGAAGGAATTGCCCTTCGCTTCTGCTGGAAGGATACGTCGTGCGGCCGACCTCAATGGGACCCCGGCGCGGGCCCGACCGCGTGTTCCTATGCGTACGGCATATCTCTTGCAAGGGAAGGACCGCCTGCCTCGGGGTGAGGCAAACGATTTGGGCGGTGCTGAATTGTACGCTACACGGAAATTGGCTAGTTTGTTTCAAAGGCTGAAGCAGCCGACGCTCGCCACCCGCACGTCGACCGCGACTTCGCTTTTGTTTCTTTTCGCCATTCTGGCCGTCGGCATGGCGTCGATGTATTCGTTCCGGACGCAGCTGACCAACGTCATGATTGCGGAACAGAATACCTTGGTCGAGCGCATCGCCGACAATCTCGATCAAAAACTGCGGGCGCTGCAACGAGCATTGCTGCTCAGCGCCATCGAGATCACGGAGGCCGACGTTGCGTCGTCGGATAAGGCGCAAGAATACCTGGACTCCAACGGCGGGCTCTACGCCGCGTTCGACCGGTCGATCTTCCTGTTTTCCGACCAGGGAATCCTGCTCGCCGAGCGTCCGTTCAAGCCCGGCCGGCGCGGCGACAACGCGTCGTGGCGGCCGTACATCAGGGATACGATCCGTACGCAGGAACCCGTCATCTCGGAACCGTTCCTCACCAATGTAGGCGACGCGAACATGGTGCTGGTCATGACCATGCCGGTATTCGCCAAGGACGGGCGGATGATCGCCATCCTCACCGGCAGCCTCGGCCTCACGCATCCCGGGATGCTCGGCAACATCGCCAAGACGGTCATCGGCAAGACCGGGTACCTCTACATCGTGACCGCGGACGGCAAGCTCATCATGCATCCCGACCGGCAGCGACTTTCGCAGGTCGCATTCACGCCGCACGCCAATCCTCTCTTCGACCGCGCGCTCAACGGTTTCGAGGGCACGGAGGAGACTTTCGACACGAGCGGCAGGCAGGCGCTCGTTTCCTACAACCGCGTCAAGGCGTCGAAATGGATCGTCGCCGCCGTCTACCCGAAGGACGAGGCATTCCTCGCCGTTCATGACCTGATCTGGCACTTCGTCGAGTTTCTGCTGGTGGCCTTCGTCGTCGTGGTGGTGGCCATCTGGGTTTCGATGCGCTACTTGATGCGGCCTCTGGTCTCGCTAACCAAGCATCTTTCGAATTACGCCGCGACGGAGGAAATCGCCCCATTGGTGGGTGCCGCCGGCAGCGGCGAAATCGGCGCGCTGACGACCGCGTTCAACCGCCTCACCGCGCGCTTGCACGACAGAGAAGATGCCCTCGTCGAGACGATGCACCGGTACCAGCTCATCACCGAGAATTCCACCGACCTCATCACCAAGCACGAGCCAACGGGAGTCATCTCCTATGCTTCCCCCGTCTCGTCGAGCGTCCTGGGGATAGCGCATGACGCGCTCATCGGCCGTTCATTGTGCGAATTCGTTCACCCGGAGGACTTCGACGTCGTTCGCGCTGCATTTGCCGAGGCAACCGAGGCGAAAACGTTGCCGACAGTCATCTATCGGGCACGACACGTCGACCAGCATTACGTCTGGTTCGAGACGACCATGCGGTTGATGAAAGACGCAACCGGCGAGGAGACGAAGAAGATCTTATGCATCTCGCGCGACATCAGCGACCGCAAACGCATGGAGCAGCGACTCCATGAGTTGGCGCGGACCGATCATCTGACCACGCTGCCGAACCGGTTCCTGCTCGACGAGCGCTTCGCCGGCGGGCTTGCGCAAGCCCGCCGCGAGGGCTCGATGCTCGCCATGTTGATGATCGACATCGACCGCTTCAAGAACATCAACGACACGCTCGGACACAGCATGGGCGACTCGCTGCTCAAGCTCGTCGGATCCAAGCTCAAATCGTGCATTCGAGAATGCGATACCCTCGCACGGTGGGGAGGCGACGAGTTCGTGCTCCTCCTTCCCGGGCTTCAGGATTCCGCCACGGCGGTGACGGTCGCCCAACGCTGCCTGAGTGCGCTGAAAGAGCCGTTTGCGATCGATGGGCAGGCGCTCCACATCACCGTCTCCGTAGGAATCAGCGTCTCGCCGGACGCGAGCGCCGAAGCGGAGACGTTGCTCAAGAACGCCGATACGGCGATGTACAAGGCCAAGGCGCGCGGCGGAGATTGCTTCATCATGTATAGCGCAGAGATGAGTGCGGGTGCGCGCAGCCGATTGTCGATGGAGAACGCGCTGTTCCACGCCATCGAAAGGAACGAGCTGCTGCTGCATTACCAGCCGCTGATCTCGGCCAAGACGGGCCGCCTCGCAGGCGTCGAAGCGCTGCTCCGCTGGCAACACCCGGATCACGGCCTGGTCTCGCCGGGGCAGTTCATTCCGATCGCGGAAGAGACCGGCCTTATCGACGCCATCGGCGAATGGGTACTGCGCACCGCGTGCACGCAAATGAATGCCTGGTACGGCACCGGGCTTCCGCGCATTCCGATATCGGTCAACCTTTCCAGCCGACAGTTCCGGCAGGACACTCTGGCCAAGACGATCAAGGCGGTGCTCGCCGAGACCGGGTTCTCCCCGCAAAACCTCGAGCTCGAATTGACCGAGTCGCTGCTGATGGACGACTCGGGGCGGAGCAAAGCCATTCTCGCCGAGCTGAAGGCGCTGGGGGTTTCAATCGCACTCGACGATTTCGGCACCGGGTATTCGTCGCTCAGTTACCTCAAGGGATTCCAGCTGGATACGCTGAAGATAGACCGCACCTTTATCGCGGAGATCACGACCAGCGAGGCGACAGCGTCGATCGTTCGAGCGACGATCGGGCTTGCCAAGGGCCTGCAACTGAAGACAGTCGCCGAAGGCGTCGAAACGAGAGCCCAGGCGAATTTCCTCGTGAAGCAAGGCTGCGACGTGCTTCAGGGTTTTCTGTTTGCGCGTCCCATGGAGCCGGACGCATTCCTTTCCTTCGCCCAGGCTTCGCACACGTACCTGCTCTCGAGAGTTCTAAACGCGGAGAGCGAAAAGATCGGTTGAGGCGAAGGCATCGGGCGACCCGTGTCGGGTCTCCGGTGTCGGGCGGACAGCGAATCAGGCCGCGGTTACCCCAGCGCACTGATCACGACGGCATGTTGCTCGACCATATGCAGCCCTGCATTGCATATGGCGGTCGGTGCCGCTGCAGGACGTCCGGCATACTCAAGCGCTACGCCAGGCGGCAGCGCGCCTTCCAGTTGCTCGCGAAGAAAAGGCCAGGCGCCGTGATTCCTCGCTTCTTCCTGCGCCCACGCTACTTGCCGCAGCTGCGGAAAGCGACGGAGCTCGGCGGCGAGTGCGTCGGCGGGAAACGGGTAGAGCTGCTCCAGGCGCAATATCGGCACGCGGGGCAGCCCGGCTTGAGTGCGCCCGCTCAACAGATCGTAGTAGACCTTCCCACTCGTAACGATCACGCGGACGACCGCTGCGGCATCGATGTCGCCTTCTTCGCAAAGCAGAGGCCGAAACTCGCCCTGTGCGACGTCGCGCAAGCTCGAATACGACGGCTTGTGGCCGTACAACCAGGTCTTCGGAGTCATGA
>VBCS01000006.1 GCA_005888955.1 Betaproteobacteria bacterium | reverse complement strand
GGCGCACGGCCTTCATGAGCCCGACATTGCCTTCCTGAATCAGATCCGCCTGCGGCAGCCCGTAGCCCAAATAACCGCGACTGATCGCAACGACGAGCCGCAGATGCGACAGCACGAGCTGCCGCGCGGCATCGAGGTCGTTCGTATCGCGCAACCTCCGCCCTAACGCCACCTCTTGCTCGGCCGTCAGCAACGGAAAACGGTTAACCGCCTGTATATAGTGATCGAGGCTTCCCAGCGAGGCTGGGGTCGGAAATGCCAAGGTAGTGCTCGACATCGAATCGGTCTCCTTTAAGCGCTATGGTTGATTTTAGCACTCGGGTATTAAGAGTGCTAAGACGCCTGCGAGTTCCGCTGTGCGCAGAGCTCGCGTCGCACTGGAGCCAAAACACGCGAGTTACATGCAAGTGACCACTTACAAACACACGTAAGCCCACCACTGACGCCTATCCGACGAGTGCCTCCGCGAATTCATCGGCGTGAAACGGACGCAGATCGTCGATTCCCTCGCCGACGCCGATGAACTTGAGTGGAACGGGCGTCGTCCCGGCGATTGCCGCGACGACGCCACCCTTCGCCGTGCCGTCCAGCTTGGTCAAGACGAGTCCGGTTAGGCCGAGCGCGGCGTCGAACGCCACGACCTGGGCCAAGGCATTCTGTCCAGTGTTTGCGTCGAGGACGAGGAGCGTTTCGTGCGGCGCGCCTTCCTGCGCTTTGGCGATCACGCGACGGATCTTCTTAAGCTCCTCCATCAAGTGCGCTTGCGTTGGAAGTCGGCCCGCGGTGTCGGCGAGCACGACATCCACGCCGCGCGCCCGGGCGGCGGCGATCGCATCGAACATCACGGCCGCCGGGTCGCCGCCGCCACGCTGGGCAACCACGTGAACACCGTTACGCTTGCCCCAGATTTCGAGCTGCTCCCGCGCCGCTGCGCGGAAGGTGTCACCCGCTGCGAGCAGGACTGTCAGGCCTTGGGCCTGCAGCCATTTCGCAAGCTTGCCGATGGATGTCGTCTTGCCGGCACCGTTGACGCCGGCCAGCATGATGACAAACGGCCGCTGTGGTCCGACGACGAGGGGACTTTCGAGAGTACGCAGAAGATCGGTGAGTGATGCCTTGAGCAGCACCTGTGAGTCGGTGTCGGCTCCAGAGCGTTTCCAGCGCGCGCGCAGATCGGCGAGCAGGCGCTCGGTCGCCGGCACGCCGACATCCGCCGTGAGCAGGGCGGATTCCAGCTCTTCGAGCGTTGCCTCGGAAAGCGGCTTGCGGCCCACGATCGCCGCGAGCGGTCGCGAAAGGCGCTCGCGCGACACGCTCAAGCCTTCGCGCAACCGTTCGCTCCAGGAGCGGCGTTGCTCAGGATCGCGTTTAAACAGATCGAACATCGGAGCGCTTTCGCGCAAACGTATAATTCTACCGTCCCGGCCCGCAGGCTCCCATCCATGCCCGCCAACGCGATTCGCATCATCGGCGGTCAATGGCGCGGACGGAGGCTCCGCTTCCCCCACGTACCCGCCCTGCGCCCCACGCCGGACCGAGTCCGGGAGACCGTGTTCAACTGGCTAGGCCAGGACCTCACGGGCCGAACTACGCTCGACCCGTTCGCGGGCAGCGGCGCGTTGTCGCTCGAAGCGCTGTCGCGGGGCGCGACCCTTGCGGTTGCAGTCGACAGAGATCCGCAACTCGTGCGCGCGCTCGCCGCGATCGCCGCGAAGCTCGGCACGCAGGCGCTCGAAACGCACTGCGCCGATGCGCATGCATTTCTCGCGCAAGACACCCGCGCCTACGACGTCATCTTTCTCGACCCGCCGTTCTCGGAGGATCATTGGGCCCAGCTTCTGCCGGCCGCCGCGGCGCGACTCGCCACGGGCGGCATGCTCTATGTCGAGGCGCCCGTGCCCATCGCCGCGCCCGAGGAGCTGACGGTGTGGCGCCACGACAAAGCAGGGCAGGTGCATTATCATCTGCTGCGCCACTCCGGCAGGGGTTGAACGCGATGCTCAAGACCGTCTATCCGGGAACGTTCGACCCGTTCACTCGAGGGCACGAGGACGTGGTGCGGCGCGCGTCCGGGCTCTTCGACGAGATCATCGTCGCCGTTGCCGCCAGCGAAAGCAAGGGTCCGTTGTTCACCGCCGCCGAGCGGCTCGCGATGGCGCGCGAAGTCTTTGCGAGCTTTCCCAATGTACGCGTCATGGGCTTCTCGGGATTGCTCATGGAATTCGTGCGTTCCGTCGGCGCCGTTGTCGTTCTGCGGGGGCTGCGCGCGGTGTCGGACTTCGAATACGAGTTTCAGATGGCAGGCATGAACCGCAACCTCTATCCCGAGGTCGAAACACTGTTTATCACCCCGGCCGAACAATACCTGTTCGTGTCCTCGACGATGGTGCGTGAAATCGCCCGCTTTGGCGGTGACGTCAGCAGCTTCGTAAGCGCGCCGGTGGCCGCGCGGCAAGGGACGGGTGGGATACTTGCGATGGCCCTGATCATCACCGACGAATGCATCAATTGCGATGTCTGCGAGCCGGAATGCCCCAACAACGCGATCTCTCAGGGCGCCGAGATTTATGTCATCGACCCGGCGAAATGCACCGAATGCGTCGGCCACTTCGACAAGCCGCAGTGCGTCGAGGTCTGCCCGGTCGATTGCATTCCCGTCGATCCGGACCACGTGGAAACCCGCGAACAACTGCTACGCAAGTACGAGGGTCTGATGAAGTCCCGCGCGTCCGCAGAATCGCAATAACGCGCCTCGCACAGGGCCAGCTGCCGCGGGTTGCGAGCAGGCTATCAAGCGTTTGCGGCGAGCGGCAGGAGCTCCGTCTGTTCGATCACCGCATCGATCGCTATAACCTCGCGGCCGAGCGCGTCGCTCTGAGCGCGGAGGCTCGACTCGGCCTGCTCCAGCTCGACGATGCGCTCCTCCAGCTCGTCGCTGGCGCGATGGATGCGCTTGACGCTTTCGAGCCTGCGCCGCAGCTGCATATGATGCTCGCGCACCTGGGTCTCCAGCGGCGCCATTACCTGCTTGACGCGGATCGCGATCGTCTCGAAGAAACGCTTCATTAGCGTGAACTTCGCTTTGCTCACCATGTTCCACAGAGTGTTGAAGTGCACGTTGTACGCGCGTTCGAGCCGGTCGATCTCCTTCTGATACTTGAGCATCGAAAACGGCGGCGGCGTGAACGGCTCGAGGCCGTGCTCGCGGGCGAAGCGCGTGTACATCGCCTGCATCATGTCATGGATCTCGAGGGTCTTTTGCGCGCTCTGCTCGATGTGGCTGCGTATCGTGGCGAAAAAGTCGCTCATCGCCGTTCGCACGCCCTTGGTGAACGGGCTGTCCTCGATGCGCTTGCGCGTTCCGCCGGCGGCTTCGCGCAGCGTCTCGAGTCCGATCGACTCATAGAGCGCATTCGTCTGCTGCGTGAACACCGTTCGCAGCGCGGTATAGCGCTGCATGCCGCGCTCGAACAGATCCTTCTCCTGCTTGATCCGCTCCATCATGTGTTCGACGACATCCTGGTTCTTGCCGCGCAGGCCGCGGAGCTCCGCGAGCTGCTCCTGGATGCCGGCACTGCGCGCGTCGAGAATCGAGCGCACCGTCGCGGCGAGCGTGCGAATCTCGGTGCGGGTCGCCGTACCCACGATGTCGCGCTTCGCCGGGATCAATTCCTCCGAGAGCGCCTGTTCGAGCTGCGGCAGGCGGCTTTTCGCAAGCAGCGCGTCGTCGCCGTTCACCTTGGCGAGCAGCGCCTTCTGCGCGGAGACGGCGAAGACTTGGGCGGGCGGGATCGCGAGCGTCTGCGCGGAGTTCTTCACCTGGCGCGCGATTTCCGCCTCGATCTCGTCGCCGCTCTTGAGCTCGTCCCACAGACCGTCGATCTTGTTCAGGACGACCAGCCGGCCTGCCTTGGTCGCCGGATCGACGCCGACCAGGTGGTTCTGCCACACGTCGATGTCGGTGCGCGTGACCCCGGCATCGGCGGCGAGGATGAAGAGGATCGCGTGCGCGTTGGGCAACAGGTTCAGCGTCAGCTCCGGCTCCGTGCCGATGGCGTTCAGGCCCGGCGTGTCGAGGATGACCAGACCTTGCTGCAGCAGCGGGTGCGGGAAGTTGATGACTGCGTGGCGCCAACAGGGGATATCGACCGCGCCTTGGTCTGCCGCGGAAAGCGGCGCGAGCACATTGCCGCCGTCGTCGTGGAGCCCGTATTTGCGTGCCAGAGCGACCGGGACACGCTTGGTCTGGGACACCTGCGAGAGCACCTGGCTCATCTTGTCGGCAGAGGAAAGGTCGAGCGCCAGAGTGACCCACTCGTCGGCGTAATTCTTGAATTCAGCCACCGAGCCATCTTTCGCGCGCGTTTCGATCGGCAGCAGGCGAATCGATGGGGGCCGCGTCGGGTCGTACAGGAGCTCGGTGGGGCACATGGTCGTGCGCCCGGCGGACGAGGGCAGGAGACGCTGGCCGAAGTCGGCGAAAAATATGGCGTTGATCAGTTCCGACTTGCCGCGCGAGAACTCGGCGACAAACGCGATGACCAGCTTGTCCTGGTGCAGGCGCTCGAGCAGATGCTGGATCTTGAGGTCGGCCTGGGCATCGGCAAGCTCCTGCTGCGAGAGCCACTCATGCAAGCCGGATATTCCGGCGGACAGCCGGCGCCGCCAGTCGCTGTAGGCTTCGAAGCGTGCGGCAAGCTCTCTGGATTGGACCATTTGTACCGGCTCCCGCGGTCCCGCGTTCATCCGGTTCGCAGCGACTGTAGCATAAATCGCGCCAAAACAAAGGACTAGACGCGGCAGGGCAGAACATTGCCTCGAGATCCCTAGCGCTGGCAGGTCGGGCAATAAGAAGTCGCCCGGCCGCCGAGCCGCACTGACCGGATCGTTGCGCCGCAGATGCGGCAGGGCTCGCGCTCACGGCCGTAAACATAATAGTCGAGCTGAAAGTAGCCCGGCTCGCCGCGGCTGTCGACGTAATCGCGCAGCGTGCTGCCGCCCTTGGCGATCGCGTCGGTCAGCGTTTCGCGCACGGCGGCGACCAGCCGCGAGATTTGCGTGCGCGAGACACGTTTAGCGGCGCGGTTCGGACGAATACCGGCGCGAAACAGCGACTCGTTGGCGTAGATATTTCCGACGCCTACGACGACGTGGCTGTCCATGAGCGCGAGCTTGATCGCAGCACGGCGGCCTCGCGTCGCGCGGTACAGGTAGTCGCCGTCGAATTCCGGGGCGAAGGGCTCGACCCCCAGCGCTGCAAGCAGGGGGTGCAGCGGCGCTGAACGCGGTGACCATAGCATCGCGCCGAAACGCCGCGGGTCGCGGTAACGCAACACGACGCCGTTACCGAATTCGAGGTCGACGTGATCGTGCGGCTGTTTCGGTGGCAGCGCCGTGAAAACCCGCAGGCTGCCGGTCATGCCCATATGCACGATCAGCGTATCGCCGCCGAGGCGAAACAACAGATACTTGCTGCGGCGATCGACCCGATCGACGATGCGACCGACCAGCCGCCGAGGCAGATCGCGTGGAACCGGCCAGCGGAGCCGGCGGTCGTATATCCTCACGGCCGTCACTTTCTGCCGTTCTACGTGCGGAGCGACGCCGCGCCGCGTCGTTTCGACCTCGGGAAGCTCGGGCATGGGATGGATGGACGCGCGAAGGCGGCTGCGCCGACTATACTATGATGTTTGCTCCCCCGATGGGGTCATACGCCCTGACATCGGACGGCGCAGAAAGCGATTGTTTAAGCGTGCCTCTTCCCAAAGACACTTATCCGCGTGCCGCGATCCTTGCGGCTATTCTGGCCGTAGTGTGCGGTGCGCCGGCGGCGTCGGCGCAAACCACCGCGCCGCCGCCACCGGTCGTTGTCGTCCCGGCTCCCGCGACCGAGCTCAGCGCGGACATCATGTACCGGATCCTCGTGGGCGACCTCGCGCTCCAACGCGGCGAGCCGGCGCTCGCGGCCCGCGCGTATTACGAGGCGGCACGCGACGCTCAGGATGCGACGCTTGCGCGCAGAGCGACCGAGATCGCCCTGTTCGCGCGGCAACGGAGCCTCGCCATGGACGCCGCGCAGCTGTGGCAGAAGCTCGATCCGAGTTCGGACCGCGCCAAGCAGATGGTCACCATGCTCGGCCAGCCCGGGATGAGCGGAGACCTCAAAGGCGACCTCGAACGGCTGCTCGCCGACGCGGCCGCGAGCGGAAAGACGCTTGGCGACGCGTTCCTGCAACTCAATCGCGCGCTTTCGGCGCAGACGGACAAGATCGTCGTCTACCGGCTCGTCAGCGATCTTGCCAAACCCTACCCCGGCGTTCCCGAAGCTCAGTTCGCGGTGGCGCTCGCCGGTTACAACACGGGTCTCACCGACCTGGAAATCGCCGCCGCGTCGATGCGTGCGGCCGATCGGGCACTGGAGCTCAGGCCCGGGTGGGAGCGCGCCGCATTGGTCAAGGCGGACATTCTTGCCAAGGCTTCGCCGGAGAACGCGATCCGATATCTCAATGCGTTTCTCGCCGAAGCGCCGGCGTCGCGCGGCGCCGCCAGCGCGCTCGCGCAACTCTACGTCGAACAGCGGCGCTACACCGACGCACGGGCGGTACTTCAACGGCTGCTCGACGCCGATCCGTCCGATCGCGAGCTCCAATTCGACATCGCGAAGATCTCGCTGCAGATGAAGGATTACCCGACCGCCGAGCGGCTGCTCGAGAACCTGAAAGCGGCGGGCTTCGGCGAGCCGGGAGCCGTCTCCTTGTTCCTGGCCGAGATCGCGGAGGAGACGCGGCGTTATGAGGAGGCGATCGCGCGCTATCGCGAAGTGACCGAGGGCGACCGCGCATGGCTTGCCAAGCTTCGCATCGCCGCCATCATGGGCAAGCAGGGGAAGGTTGAGGCGGCACGGCAGTTCCTCGGCACGCTCGAGTCCGACGATCACGACCAGGAAATCCAGCTCAAGCAAGCCGAGGCGCAGCTGCTGCAGGATGCCCGCGATTACCAGGGCGCGTACGCCGTGCTGACCGCGGCGCTTTCGGGTGATCCCGATTCGGCGGAACTCCTTTACGACGTCGCGATGGTCGCCGAAAAGCTCAACCGGTTGGACGAGGTCGAGTCGAGGCTCAAGCGGGTGATCGAGCTCAAACCGGACAACGCACAGGCCTTGAACGCGCTGGGGTACACACTGGTCGACCGCACGCAGCGAGCGGCGGAGGGCCTGCAGCTTATCGAGAAGGCGCACGCACTCTCGCCGGCTGACCCGTTCATCCTCGACAGCATGGGTTGGGCGCATTTCCGCCTCGGCCATATGGACGAATCCGAGAAATTTCTTCGGCGCGCGCTCGCAGAGCGGCCTGATCCCGAGATCGCCGCGCACCTGGGCGAAGTGCTCTGGGCCAAGGGCGAGCGCGACCGCGCGCAGGAAGTCTGGCAATCGCAGCTCAAGGAAACGCCGGACAACCCGCTCTTGCTCGATACCGTTCGCCGTCTGGCGCGCTGACTTCCGGCATCGCAATGCACTGGCTTTGCGAGGCCGCCCGGCAGTCGGTTGTTCGCGCCGCTGCTGCGGGTCAGGTCATCGCGCTGGCTGCGCTCTTCGGCGGCTGCGCTCCCGTCGCGCTCGAGCGCACGAGTGGCCTCGGCGCCCCTCCTGCGCCACAGGCATCCTTCGATATCGCGGGGCGTTTGAGCGCGCGTCACGGCGACGATGCGCTTACGGCCAATTTCCGCTGGCGCCATGCGAGCGGGCGCGACGAACTCGAGCTCGCCTCGCCGCTTGGGCAGATGGTCGCGTCACTCTCAGGCGATGCTTCGAATGTCCGACTTCAGACCGCTGATGGCCGGGTGTCAACGGCGAGCGATTGGTCGGCACTGACCGCGCAAGGCCTGGGTTGGCCGTTGCCCGTCGACGGTCTGGCGTTCTGGATTCAGGGCACGCCGCGCCCAGGCTCGGCTTTCGGCACCGAGACGGGTGAGGAGGGCCGCGTTGCACTGCTCCGCCAGGATGGCTGGACGATCGTGTATCACGCTTACACGCAGGCCGCCGCGGCGGATTGGCGCCCCACACGCATGACGCTCTCGTACCCCGACGTCGAACTGCGGATCGCGGTCGATAATTGGCGATGAGCCCGCCGAACACGTTGAGACTGCCGGCGCCGGCCAAGCTCAACCTGTTCCTGCACGTGACGGGCAGGCGCGATGACGGCTATCACACGCTCGAGTCGCTTCTGGTGCCGATCGATCGCGGCGATCATGTCACGTTGAGCGAACGCAGCGACTCCGCCGTCGTACGCGAGCGCGGCGTCGTCGAGGTCACCGCCAGCGACGACCTCGCCGTGCGTGCTGCGCGGCTCGTACAACGAAACTGCGGCATAGAGCGCGGCGTCGGCATCGACATCGACAAGCGAATTCCGGTGGGCGGGGGACTCGGAGGCGGCAGCTCGGATGCGGCGACGGTGCTCCTCGGGCTCAACCGCATGTGGCAGCTCGGACTTTCGCGGCGCGCGCTCATCGAGATGGGTCTGGAGCTTGGCGCCGACGTACCGTTCTTCATCTTCGGCGAGCCCGCGTTCGCGCGCGGCATCGGTGAGGCGCTGGAAGCCGTGAGCTTGCCGCCGACCTGGTTTCTGGTCGTCGCGCCGCCGGTGCGCGTCGCGACTGCGGCGATTTTCGCGGCGCCCGAATTGACACACAACGGCGCGTCCGCGAAAATGGCAGTCTTTTCCGAAGGGTACGGCCGCAACGATCTGCAGGCGGTTGCAGTATCGCGATTCCCGGAAATCGCGGCCTGTCTCGATGTGCTCTCGCGCGAGACGGCTGGCGCAGCGCCGATCGGCATGTCGGGCTCCGGAAGCTGCGTTTTCGCCGCGTTTTCCGCCGAAGCTGCCGCGTTGCAGGCGCTGTCGTCGATGGTGCGGGCGGGACGCGCCGGGTTCGTGGCGCGCGCGCTCAATCACCATCCGCTGCGGCGCTTCGCCGCACCCTAAAGATTTCGAAGCGCGACCGGTTCCTTTGGGGAGTCGCCAAGTGGTAAGGCACCGGATTTTGATTCCGGCATTCGTAGGTTCGATCCCTACCTCCCCAGCCAATCACCGCCCCGGGCGGGCTGCCGACGAGTTTCCCGCGCGTGGCCGGTCCGATTCGTGTCAAGCAGGCTAGGACCCGGCCATGACCTTTGAACGGATGCGCATCTTCACCGGCAACGGGAACCCGAAGCTTGCCGAAGCCGTCGTTCGCCATATGAACATCAGCCTCGGGCGTTGCATCGTCGGGCGATTTTCCGACGGCGAGGTGATGATCGAGCTGCTCGAAAACGTCCGTGGCCGCGACGTTTTCGTGCTGCAATCGACGTGCGCGCCGACCAACGACAATCTGATGGAAATTCTGGTCATGGTCGACGCGTTGAAACGTTCGTCGGCCGGACGGATCACCGCGGCGATTCCCTACTTCGGTTACTCGCGTCAGGACCGCCGGCCGCGCTCTGCGCGCGTCCCGATCACCGCGAAGGTCGTGGCCGACATGCTCTCCTCGGTCGGCGTCAATCGCGTGATGACGATGGACTTGCACGCCGACCAGATTCAGGGGTTTTTCAACATCCCGGTCGACAATATCTACGCGACACCGGTGCTGCTGGGCGATCTGTGGAAGCAGAATTACGACAATCTGCTCGTCGTTTCGCCCGACGTCGGCGGCGTCGTGCGCGCCCGGGCGATCGCCAAGAGGCTCGACTCGGACCTTGCGATCATCGACAAACGGCGCCCCAAGGCGAACGTCGCCGAGGTCGTGAACATCATCGGCGACGTCGAGGGACGCACCTGCGTGATCATGGACGACATCGTCGATACCGCAAATACGCTGGTCAAGGCCGCGGTTGCGCTCAAGGAAAACGGCGCGCAAAAAGTGCTCGCGTATTGCACGCACCCGGTGCTCTCCGGCGAGGCGGTGGCGCGCATCGCGGAGTCCGAGCTCGATGAGATCGTCGTGACCGACACGATCCCCTTATCCGAGGAAGCGCGCGCATGCAAACGCATCCGCGCTCTTTCCTGCGCCCAGCTGCTCGCGGAGACGATGACGCGCATCTCCAACGAGGAGTCGGTCAGCTCGCTGTTTACCGAGTAGCCTGGTCGTTGCGCTCAACCCGTTGCCCGCAGGTTGCGGCGCAGTCCAGTTTCCACATATAATTCAAGGCTTTTCCA
>VBCS01000005.1 GCA_005888955.1 Betaproteobacteria bacterium | reverse complement strand
GCAGGAGAAGATCGCCAAGGCCGTCTGCGCAGTGCCGATCTACGAGCAGCTCCAGCTATGGGCGTGGAAGGATACGCTCGACATGGGGTACGAGGTGCAGGGTTCCCTCAACCTGTCGCCGCCGGTCACCGAGAAGACCCGCTTCACCAAATGAGCGGACGATCACGAATGTGATCGGACGCCGCAGCCGCAGCAAAGGGCCTGCTTAGCAGATCAGGATGTGACTACCTTCCTGATTCGCCGTCTGGCGTTTGCCTGGGTCACGCTGTTCGCGGTGCTGACGCTGGTCTTCGTGCTGGTGCGGATCGTCCCCGGCGATCCGGCGCAGCTCATCCTCGGCGACCAGGCGAGCCGCGAGGCGATCGACGCCCTCCGGCAGCGGCTCGGTCTCGACCTGCCGCTCTCCAAGCAGTACACGGTGTTCCTGCTGGGCGCCTTGCGCGGCGACTGGGGCGTCTCGATGGTCTCCGGCCAGCCGGTTATCCGCGAGGTGCTGCGCGTGTTGCCGTGGACGATCGAGCTGACGCTGGTCTCGCTGGTCATCGGCATCCTCCTGGGCGTTCCGGCGGGCGTCTACGCGGCGATCCATCGCAACCGCTTCGTCGACTACGCAGTGCGTATTTCCTCGCTGCTCGGGTTGTCGTTCCCGCCGTTTGTCTCGGCCATCATCCTGTTGCTCGTCTTCGCGATCGCCCTGCCCTGGTTCCCGGTCATCAGCGCGCGCTCCGGCAGCGTCATGGCCTGGTACCAATCGATAACACTGCCCGCGATCAGCCTCGGCCTGATCTCGGCTGCGTATGTGACCCGCGTCACGCGCTCGGCGATGCTCGAGGTCCTATCCGAAGATTACGTGCGGACGGCGCGTGCCAAAGGCGTGCCGTGGAACGTGGTGATCTGGCGACACGCGCTGCGCAACGCATTGATCCCGATCATCACCGTCGTCGGACTCTACCTCGGCATCCTGATCGGTAATTCGGTGCTGACCGAGATCGTTTTCAGCCGCCCGGGCCTGGGCAAGCTGCTCATCGGCGCCCTCAACCAGCGCGACTATCCGATGCTGCAGGGAATGATGGTGATCTACACGCTGATCGTAGTACTGGTGAACCTGCTGACCGACCTCGCGTACGGGTTCGTCGACCCGCGGGTGAAGCTGAAATGAACGCCGCCGGGTCGTCCGAAGGCGCTCTACGCACAGCGGCGCCGTCGCCGTTCGCGTATTTCGCTTCAGCGACGCTGAAGGCGTTCAATACCAACAAGACGTCGTGGATCGGGCTGGTGGTCTTTCTGATCGTGGTCGTTGCGGCAATCCTCGCGCCGGTGCTCGCGCCGTTCGATCCGAACGATCAGAACATCCTCGAGAAGTTGCGCGCGCCGACCCTCGAGCACTGGCTCGGGACCGACAGTTTCGGCCGCGACACGTTATCGCGCCTGGTCTTTGGAGCGCGCATTTCGCTGATCATCGGTGTCGTGTCGACCCTCGCCGCGATGGTCATCGGGACGGCGATCGGCATGCTGGCAGGGTGGCACGGCGGCCGCCTCGATACCGTCACGATGCAGGCGATGGACGTCCTGCTAGCGTTCCCGTCACTGATCCTGGGCCTGATCCTGGTGGCGATGCTCGGCCCCTCGATGGTGAACATCATCATTGCCATCGCGTTGACTTCGATCCCGCCGTTTGCCCGCATCGCCCGCGCGCCGACGATCGCGGTCAAGGAGCGCGAGTTCGTCGACGCCGGCCGCGCGCTCGGCTACTCCGACACCCGGCTTCTTGTCGTGCATATCCTGCCGAACATCCTGCCCGAAATCCTGGTGATGGGCTCCCTCTGGCTCGCCAACGCAATTCGCACGGAAGCCTCGCTTGCCTTCGTCGGCCTTGGCGTCAAACCCCCGACTGCGACCTGGGGCGGCATGATCCGCGAAGGGTTCGAGAACATTCTCGACAGCTACTGGCTGGCGCTGGTCCCGGGCGTTGCGATTCTATTCGTCATCTTCGCGCTCAACCTGCTTGGCGACGGCTTGCGCGACGCGATCGATCCGAAACTGAAGGGCGAGACATAGTGGCGACCGCTGCGCCGATCCTCGCCGTACGCAACCTGACGACCGCGTTCCGGGTCGATGACAAGTGGACCACCGTCGTAAAGGGAATTTCTTTCGAGATCGGGCAGCGCGAGACGGTGGCGATCGTCGGCGAGTCGGGTTCAGGCAAAAGCGTTACCGCGCTGTCGATCATGGGTCTGCTGCCGGCAGCCAACAGCCGGGCGACCGGAGAGATCCTGCTCGAAGGACGCGACCTGCTCAAACTACCCGAAAACCAGACGCGTCATGTGCGCGGCAATCTGATTTCGATGATCTTTCAGGAGCCGATGACCAGCCTCAACCCGGTATTGACCCTCGGCTTCCAGATCGCCGAAGCCCTGATCTACCATCGCGGCCTCGTTCGCGCGCAGGCGGAGGCCGAAACGCTGCGCATCCTGGAGCGCGTGCGCATCCCGTCCGCGGCGTCGCGCTTGCACGAGTACCCGCACCGGCTCTCCGGCGGCATGCGCCAACGCGTGATGATCGCGATGGCGCTCGCCTGCAAGCCGAAGCTGCTGATCGCGGACGAACCGACGACCGCGCTCGACGTGACGATTCAGGCCGAAATCCTCGAGCTGATCAAACTGCTGCAGGACGAGGAGGGCATGTCAGTCGCCTTCATCACCCACGACATGGGCGTGGTGGCCGAGATCGCGGATCGCACAGTCGTCATGTTGAACGGAAACGCCGTCGAGCAGGAACCCACCGCAGAGCTTTTCGCACGGCCGCGGGAACCCTATACCCGGGCGCTGCTCGCCGCGGTTCCGCGCCTCGGCTCGATGAAGGGCCGTCCTGCACCGCAGCGCTTCGCGATCGTCGATCCGGTCACCGGCGCGACCGAAATCGTTCCCGATACCGCGTCGACCGCAGCGCTGACCGAGCGCCCGGTGCTCGAAGTCGCCCACCTCGTTACCCGGTTCGACATTCGCTCCGGCGTGCTGAGCCGCGTCAGTGCGCGGGTTCACGCCGTCGAGGATATTTCATTTTCGCTGCACGCCGGCGAAACGCTGGCGCTGGTCGGCGAGAGCGGTTGCGGCAAGTCGACCACGGGCCGCTCGATCCTGCGCCTGGTCGAGCCCGATTCCGGAACTGTCCTGTTCGAGGGACAGGATGTCCGTGCGCTCGACCGCGCGGGCCTGCGGAGAGCCCGCCAACGCATGCAGATGATCTTCCAGGATCCGTTCGCGAGCCTCAATCCGCGCAAGACCGTTGGCGGCGCGATCGCCGAACCGATGATCGTGCATGGCCTGCTCAGTCGTGCGGATGCCCGCGACAGAGTCAGCGAACTTCTCCGGAAGGTCGGCCTCCCGCCCGACATGGCGAGCCGCTTTCCGCATGAATTCTCCGGCGGCCAGCGGCAGCGGCTGTGCATCGCGCGGGCGCTCGCGCTGGCGCCGAAGCTGCTCGTCGCCGATGAAGCCGTATCGGCGCTCGACGTCTCGATCAAGGCACAGGTCATCAATCTGATGATGGACCTGCAGGCGGACATGGGCCTCGCTTATCTGTTCATCTCGCACGACATTGCGGTGGTCGAGCGGGTCAGCCATCGCGTCGCGGTGATGTATCTGGGCGAGATCGTCGAGATCGGACCGCGCGCGGCGATCATGGAAAATCCGCAGCATCCGTACACGAAGCGCCTGATGGCGGCAGTGCCGGTGCCGGAAGCGGGTCGCCGCAGGCTCCGGCGCGGACTCTCAACGACCGAGATTCCCAGCCCGGTGCATGAAGCGAACTACGTGCCCGCACCACGCCTCTATCGCGAGATCGGTCCGGGACACGTTGTGCAGGCGTTCGACGCGTAATGCCTGAAGACAAGCGCAATTCGCCGGTGAATGCCGGGATCTTCGCGGATGTTCCGGCCCATTGACGGCGCAATAATGGTTTGACATTCATAGGCAGCGCAACAAATAATATGCGCCAGCACAATGGTTGGATGCAGAAGGTAATAGATGGCTCGACCGCCCGTGTCTGCTTACAAACTAGCCGTTGCGCTGTTCCTGCTTGCTGCAGCGAGCAGTGGTCAGCCGCAAGGTGTCACCACCACCACCGTCCTGCTGGGTCAATCGGCGCCGCTCTCGGGCGCCAACAAGAGCCTGGGCGATGATATCCGCAACGGCGCGCTCGCCTACTTCAAGAAGGTCAACGATGCGGGCGGCGTGAACGGCCGCAGGATCGAACTTGTGACGCTCGACGACGCGAACGACACGAAGCGTGCAGGCGAGAACACCCGGAAGCTGCTGGAGGAAAATAGCGTGTTGGCGCTGTTTGGCTACGCGAGCGCGACGCTATCGCGGCCCGCGCTGCCGTTCGTCGAAAAGCACAAGGCGCCATTCCTCGCGCCGTTTACCGGCGCCGACCCGATGCGCGCCTTCAATAAGTACGTCTACAACATGCGCGCGAGCTACGCCGACGAGCTGGAAAAAATCGTCGACCACTACGCGAAGTACGGCGTCAAGCGGTTCTCCATCGTGCATTACGATGACGTCGTCGGCAAGGAGAACTTTAGCGCCGTGGACCGGGCGCTGAAAGAGCGCAATCTTGCCGCCGTGTCGGTTGCCGCCTTCAAGGACCGCGCGAAGCCCGACGTCGAAACGGGTGTCAAGGAAGTGCTAAAGGGCGACCCCCAGGTGATTATCCTCACCACCCTCTACAAAGCGACTTCCGATTTCATCAAGATGGCGCGTAAAGCGGGTTCCACTGCACAGATGGTGAGCAACTCGTTCGCGGGCTCGACGCCGCTTGCGAAGGAGCTGGGCAAGGATGGCGCCGGCGTGGTCGTCGCTCAGGTCGTGCCGTCGCCCTTCGGTGCCGGCGCGATACTCATCGTGCCGGAATATCGGGCGGCGATCGAGAAGCTTCTCGGGAAGCCGGAATACTCGTTCACTTCGCTCGAGTCGTTCATCGCGGCAAAGGTGACCGTCGAGGCGATTCGGCGCGCCGGGCCGACTTTGACGCGAGAGACTTTCCTGCGGGCGCTCGATAGCATGTCGAGCTACGACGTCGGTGGCTACGTCGTAAATTTCTCACCTAAAAATCACAACGGCTCCAAGTTTGTTGACCTGACTATCATCGGCAAGGACCTGAAGTTTTACAACTAGCCGGCGCGATCCCAATCTCGCGTCTGCGAGTGAGCATGAGATGTTCCGCGGCCCTGGCAACGAAGACCTGTTAAGGGCGAATGCCTTGAGCGAGGCGTCGACCCGTTAGCACGACCAAGCCCTCGGGGAGCTTCTCGTCGCCGAAAGCGGCACGACAATGCGCGTCGATGCCATTGTCACGCCAGACACTCAATGCGCCTTCCACGTCGAAGGTCAGATTGCGGTGATGTTCATCGCTGCGCCGCCAGCCGTCGCCCACGCGCCGGAAGACCGTGATCATCCGATCGAGACGACAGGGTTCGGGGCGAGAGAAGCGCGTGACGATCGCCCAGTCGTCCTCCACCCTCGCGTGAACCTCGTCGATGTCGTTCCGTTCGCTATATCGTCCCGTCATCAAATCAATCGCCAGTACACCCGCGGGCCGCACCGGGCGCGCCAGCTCGCCCAGCGCCTGGACGATATCGGCGTGTGTGTCCGGATAGTTGAGCACGTGTCCTGTCGACACGACGGCATCGGCCTCGGGCAACGCACCATCGACACCCGTGGGCAGGCCGGTGGGCAGGCGCACCACCGCGAAGTCGGCACCGCGTG
>VBCS01000100.1 GCA_005888955.1 Betaproteobacteria bacterium | reverse complement strand
CATCGTGTTTTTCAATGCTGCGCTCATGCACGAGATCATGCCGGTAGTAGTGCCGTCAAAGCAGTTTAGCGATGCACGGTTCACGGTCAACGGCTGGGTCGAGCGAGCGTAGCGGCTGGGCAAACGCCTTCGCGTGCGGCTTCGCCGTACGTCGCGAACTACGCCTTCGGCCGCTTGTCGACCACGCGCTTGGCCTTGCCTATCGAGCGCTCGATCCCGCCGCTTTGCACGACGCGCACTTCCGCCGTGATGCCGATCAGACTCTTGACCAGGTGCGCGAGCTGCGCGCCCGCCGCGTCGCCGTCGGCGCCGCCCGCGCCCGGCGCGCGCTCGACCAATACCGTCAGCTCGTCGAGAACCGTCGGCCGCGTGACCTCGAGCTGGTAGTGCGGCGCGAGCGCCGCGTGCTTGAGGATCAGCTCCTCGATCTGGGTCGGAAACACGTTGACGCCGCGGATGATCAGCATGTCGTCCGAGCGGCCCGTGATCTTCTCGATCCGCCGCATCGAGCGCGCAGTCGGCGGCATGAGCCGCGTCAGATCGCGCGTGCGGTAGCGAATGATCGGCAGCGCTTCTTTGCTGAGCGACGTGAATACGAGCTCGCCCTTCTCGCCGTCGGGCAGCACCGCGCCGGTCTCGGGGTCGACGATCTCGGGATAGAAGTGGTCTTCCCATACGGTGAGGCCGTCCTTGGTCTCGATGCATTCCTGCGCGACGCCGGGTCCAATCACTTCCGAGAGTCCGTAGATGTCGATCGCGTCGATGTCGAGCTTCTCCTCGATCGCGCGGCGCATCGTCGGCGTCCACGGCTCGGCGCCGAAAATGCCGATCTTGAGCGAGCAGGTCTTGGGATCGACACCCTGCCGCTCCATCTCCTCGGCGATGGCGAGCATGTACGACGGCGTCACCATGATGATATCCGGCTTGAAATCGACGATCAGCTGCACCTGCCGCTCGGTCATGCCGCCCGACATCGGGATGACCGTGCAGCCCAGCTTCTCCGCGCCGTAGTGCGCACCCAGGCCGCCGGTGAACAGGCCGTAGCCGTACGCGACGTGGACGATGTCGCCCGCGCGTCCGCCCGCGGCGCGGATCGAACGCGCCATCACCGTCGCCCAGATATCGATGTCGTTTCGCGTGTAGCCGACGACAGTCGGCTTGCCGGTCGTCCCGGATGAAGCGTGAATGCGCGCGACCTGCTCGCGCGGCACGGCGAACATGCCGAACGGATAGTGGTCGCGCAACTCCTTCTTGGTCGTGAACGGCAGACGCGCCAGATCGGCGAGTGACTTCAAGTCGTTGGGGTGGAATCCGGCGGCTTCGAACACTGCGCGGTAATGCCGCACGTGGTCGTAGGCATGGCGCAGCGTCCACTGCAGGCGTTTGAGCTGCAACGCCTGCAACTCGTCGCGGCTTGCGGTCTCGATCGGCTCGAGCTCGCCGGGAGCGGGTTTGCGCGAAGTCATGCCTGCTCCCGCGTCTGCGGGTCTTCGACCACGTGTCCCTTGATGCGGTATGACTTGCCGCGAAAGTACGCAACCGTTTCGCCGCGCTGGTTCGTCACTTCGATGTCGTAGACGCCGGTGCGACCGCTGACGCTGCGCTCGCGCGCCATCGCGGCCAGAACATCGCCTTCGCGCGCCGGCGCGACGAAATCGATCGCCCCGCCCGACGCGACCGTCGTCAGATTGTAGCTGTTGCACGCGAAGGCAAATGCGCTGTCGGCGAGCGTGAAAATGAAGCCGCCATGGCAAATCGCATGGCCATTGAGCATATCGGCCCGCACGGTCATCGTCAGCTCGGCATACCCGGGGCCGATCGCGGCGATCCGCATGCCCATCGCCTGCGACGCGCGGTCGCGCGCGTACATGCCCGCAGCGACGCGCTCGGCGAGCGACTGCGCTTCCTGCGACGTCGCTGCGGGGTGATGCTGGCCCATGACTCGAAGCGGCCTGTTCCGCTACCGTCCGGCGAATCGCGGCGCGCGCTTGGCAGTGAAAGCGGCGACACCTTCTTGATAATCGGCGCTCCGGCCCAGCTCGCGCTGCAGATCGCGCTCGAAATCGAGCTGCGTTGCCAGGCTATTCTCGGCGGAGGCGTACAGCGCGCGCTTGGTCGCCGCGAGACCCGCGGTCGGTGCGCCTGCCAGGGTTCGCAGCAGCTTTTCGACGGTCTCGTGCAGCTCGTTGTCCTCGACGCACTGCCAGATGAGTCCCCATTCCGCGGCTTGCTCCGCGATAAGCCGCTCGCCAAGCATCGCCAGACCGATGGCGCGAGCGGAGCCGACGAGGCGCGGAAGAAAGTACGTTCCGCCCGAGTCGGGAATGAGCCCGATCTTGGAAAAGGCCTGGATGAAGCTCGCCGACTTGGCGGCGACGACGATGTCGCAGGCGAGTGCGATGTTCGCGCCGGCACCGGCGGCGACGCCGTTCACCGCGCAGACAACCGGCAACGGCAGATGCCGCAGCGCCAGCACGAGCGGCCGGTAGTTGCGCTCGATCGACGCGCCGAGATCGACCGGCTCCGCTCCAGGAGCCACCGCGCGATCGCCGAGATCCTGCCCGGCGCAGAAGGCGCGTCCGGAGCCGGTCAGCAGCAATACGCGAAGCGAAGCGTCCGCCTTGACGCGTGCGAGCGCATCGCGCACCTCGGTGTGCATCGCGTCGTTGAAGCTGTTCAAGCGCTCCGGACGGTTGAGCGTCATACGCGCGATCCCGCCTTCGCTCTCGAATAGAATATTCTCGTATCCCATCACCAGCCCCTCGATCCCGAAGTTACACGTGCATCCGATGCTGCACGACGCGGAACCGGCTGGCAACAAACGCCGCGTCGGTGAGCGCGGCGTTCGCCGCCGGATTGGCGCCGGTGCCGTGATAGTCGGAGAACGCCGCAGACTGGTTGACGAACACGCCACCGGTCAGGTTGATCGACAGCGCAACACCGGCGTCCTCGGCAGCGGCGACCGCCTCATCGATCACCGCAGGGCTCGTCGAATACAGCGATAACGTGAGCGCCCCGTGCTCAACCGCCGCGCGCCGTGCGATCTCGAGGCTCTCGCCCGTTCCATCGGTGGCGATGACGAAGGCGATCGGTCCGAACCATTCCTTGAGGTACTTCGCATCGTCCTTGGCGTCGAGCTTGACGATAAGCGGTGTGCGCACTCGCGCGTCCTTGAATTGCGGGTGGACGACGGCCTGGCTGTCGAGGAGAACGGGTCCGAGCGCGCGCGCCGCATCGATGCGCTGCGCGACGCCGTCATTGACCACCGCACCCAGGATCTCCACCGCGCGCGCCGGATCGCCGAGAAGCTTCTGCACGGACTCGGTGAGCGCCTGCGCTACCTGGTCGAACGACAGGTGCCCCGCGGCGGTGTCGATGCCGCCGCGCGGCACATAGATGTTCTGCGGCGCCGTGCACATCTGCCCGGTGTACAACGCAAGCGAGAACGCCACGTTGCGCGCGACACTCTTGATGTCGTCGGCCGAATCGACGACGATTTGGTTGACGCCGGCCTTTTCCGTGTACACCTGCGCCTGGCGCGCGTTCTGCTCCAGCCACTCGCCGTTGGCACTGCTCCCGGTGAAGTCGATCAGCCTGACCTCCGGCCGCAGCGCGAGCTTTTGCGCGGTATCGTCGCCGGCGGCGTGCGCAACCAGCGTCACGATATTCGGATCGAAGCCGGCCTCGGCGAGCACTTCGCGCGCGATCTGCACGCTGATGGCAAGAGGCAGGATCGCATTCGGATGCGGCTTGACCACGACGGCATTGCCCGTGGCGAGACTCGCGAACATTCCCGGATAGCCGTTCCAGGTCGGAAATGTATTGCAGCCGATCACCAGAGCCACGCCACGCGGAACGATGCGATAGTGTTTCTCCATCTTGAGCGGCTCGTTCTTGCCTTGCGGCTTCTCCCAGTACGCCTTGGCGGGCACGCGCCGCATCTCCTCCCACGCGTAGGTCACCGCCTCCAGCCCGCGGTCCTGCGCGTGCGGGCCCGCGGCCTGAAACGCCATGACGAAAGCCTGCCCCGTCGTGTGCATGACCGCGTGTGCGATCTCGAAGCTGCGCTTGTTGATGCGCGCCAGGATCTCCAGCGACACGCCGACCCAGGCTTCGGGCCCGGCCTTGCGCCACGCGGGCTCCGCCTTCGCGATGGCGGCGAAGAGGGCGTCGAGACCGACCTTGGGATAGGTAATGCCCAGCGGAAAGCCGTAGGGGGAGCGCTCCGCGCCGATGCTGCCCTCGGCGCCGGGAAGCGTCAGCGGAAACGGCTTGTTCTGCAGCCCTTCGAACGCGGCCTTGCCGGCCTCGGCCGCGCCTTCGCCATAGACCTTCGGGCTCGGCGATTCGGGAAACGCGCTCCAGTAGCCGCGCTCGGCGATGGCCCGCAAAGCCTGATCGAGCAAAGCTTGATGCCGTTCAAACAACGGATAGGACACGGGAACCCCTCATTCTCGGTGCCTCGGTTTGAGGCTATTCGCTACGCGAGCGCCGACAGGTTGATGATAGACGTAGCGAGCAGACCCGTATGCGAGGCGACGCGGAGCGAGCCGCGAGACAGTACATCATAGTACGGCGAGCGGCGAGCCTCATTGGGCAACTGAGCGCAACGAAGCAGACGGGTCGCGCAGTAGTCTAGCATCAGCCTGTCTGGTCGAAATCGACGACCACGCGGTCTGTCACCGGATAGCTCTGGCAGCACAGGACGAAGCCCCGCGCCACTTCATAGTCCTCGAGCGCGAAATTGACGTCCATGTCGACTTCGCCCTCGATGAGCTTGGCGCGGCAGGTCGAGCACACGCCACCCTTGCACGAGTACGGCAATTCGATTCCCTGCCTGATCGCCGCATCGATGATGTTCTCCTTGGTTTTTTCCAGCGTGAACTCGCGCGCCGCACCGTCGATGATCGCCGTTACCGCGCACTCGGCGTGGCCCGGCTCGGGCGCGGCCTGCGCCTTGTGCTCGTGCTTCGGGATGCTCGCCGCAAAGAGCTCGATCTTGATCTGCGACTTCGGGAATCCGTGCGTCTGCAGCGACTTCGACACCGCCTGCATCATGCCATCCGGACCGCAGACGAAGGCGGTGTCGATGTCGGCCAAATCGACCCAGTGCGCAAGCAGCGCATCGGTTTTCTGCTGATCGATACGGCCGTTGAGAAGAGCGATGTCCTGCGGCTCCCGGCTCATGACGTAGATCAGGTTGAAGCGATCGAGGTAACGGTCCTTGAGATCGGCTAGCTCCTCCTTGAAGATCACCGCGGAGGACGAGCGGTTACCGTAGAAAAGCGTGAAGCGGCTCTTCGGCTCGGCGAGCAGCGTCGTCTTGATGATCGACAGCACCGGTGTAATACCGCTCCCCGCCGCAAAGCCGAGGTAATGCTTGCGATGACGCGGATCGAGGGCCACGTTGAAATGCCCCATCGGCGGCATGACCTCGATCGTATGACCGGCTTTGACCTGGTCGTTGACCCAATTCGAGAACGTCCCTCCGGGGGCCTTCTTCACGGCGATGCGCAGCGATTCGTCTTGCACGGCGGAACAGATCGAGTACGAGCGGCGCAAATCCTCGCCCGCGATGTCGGCGCGCAGCGTCAGATGCTGGCCCTGCACGAAATTAAAAGCCTCCTTGAGCGCGGGCGGCACCTCGAATGTGAGCGCGACCGCGTCGCGCGTTTCGCGGGCGACGTTGGCGACCTTGAGCGGATGGAACTTGCTCAATGAGTGCTCAATGCGGCTTGAAGTAGTCGAACGGTTCCAGGCAGTCCTCGCAGCGGTGCTGCGCCTTGCACGGCGTCGAGCCGAAGCGCGACAGCTCGCGTGTGTGCGCCGAGCCGCAACGCGGGCACCGCACGGGAGCGCGCACAACGCGGCGGTGGAGCGCGCTCGTATCGATGACGCGCGCGGTCGCGACCGCGCCTGCTCCCGGCGGCGCGATCCCGAACCCGGCCAGGCGCGCTCGGGCCCCCGCGGTGATCCAGTCGGTCGTCCAGGCCGGCGCGAGCCGGATTTCGACCCGGTGCTTCGCGAATCCCGCTTCGGTCAGCGCGCGACCGATGTCGGCCATGATCACGTCGGTTGCCGGACATCCGGAATACGTCGGCGTGACCGTGATCAGCGGCGCGTCGCCCTCCCATTCGACACCGCGCACAATCCCCAAGTCGACGATCGAGATTACCGGAATCTCCGGATCCGGAATCGTTGCGAGAACACGCCGGACGGCGTCGAGGGAATCCGAGCGCGCGCGCTGCGCGGTCGATAGCGGCTCGAACATGCTCACCACTCTGCGCCGCGGTAGGTCCTCGGCAACCACTGCATCGTGGCGAGCATGTGGCCAAGGTGCTCGGTATGGACGCCCTTCTTGCCGCCGCGCTGCATCCACGTCCCGCCTGGGAGAGTAAGCGTCGCTTCATCGAGGACACTTCCGACCGCCTCGCGCCACGCCGGCTCGAGCGCGCGAAGGTCGCAGCCGATGCCTTCCTCGGCCAGTGGCGTGTCGATCTCGTCCGGATCGAACATTTCGCCGGTATACATCCACAGATCGTCGATTGCCGCCTGGATGCGCGCATGGCTTTCGTCGGTGCCGTCGCCGAGACGAATGATCCAATCGGCGCTGCGCTCGGCGTGATACACGACTTCCTTCTCTGCCTTCACGGCGATCTCCGCGATCCGCGGGTCGCGCGAGTGCGCAAGCTTCACGAGCAGCAGCTGATGCCAGACGTCGAAATAGAACTGCCGGGCCATGGTGTCGGCGTAGTTGCCGTTGGGTTGCTCGACCAGCAGTAGATTGCGGAACTCGCCACTGTCGCGCAGGAATGCGAGCGCGTCTTCGCTGCGCCCGGCTTCGGCAAAGCGCGCTTCGACCTCTCCCGCATAGGCGAACCACAGCCGCGCCTGGCCGAGAAGATCGAGCCCGACATTGGTCAGCGCGATATCCTCCTCCAGCACCGGCCCGTGCCCGACCCACTCGCCGAGGCGCTGCGCCAGGACCAGGTCGCTGTCTGCAAGCCGCAGCAGATAGTCGAATACTCGTCGGTCTTCGGTCATTGATTGCTCTCCAATTGCATTGACGTCATTCCCGCTCCCCGCCTTCGCGGGGATGACGCCGCATAAGGAGTACGATCCCGCGTCATATGTGCTTCACTTCGTCGGGCATCGGGAAGAAGGTCGGATGCCGGTAGATCTTGCTGTTCGCCGGTTCGAACAGCGGGCCCTTTTCACCGGGTGCAGTCGCGGTGACGTCGGCCGATCTGACCGCCCAGATGCTCACACCTTCGTTGCGCCGCGTGTACACGTCGCGCGCATTCTTGATCGCCATTTCGGGGTCCGGCGCGTGCAGGCTGCCGACGTGCTTGTGCGCCAGCCCATGCTGCGAGCGGATGAAGATTTCCCACAATGGCCACTCCGATCGTTCCATCGCTTCTGCTCCCTTTCGATTGCTACGCCGCCTTTTGCGCGCGGGCCGCGCGTTTTTCCGCGTAGGCGAGCGCCGCCTCGCGCACCCAGGCGCCCTCTTCCCACGCCTTGACGCGCGTCTGCAGCCGGTCGCGATTGCACGGCCCGTTGCCCTTGACCACGTTATAGAGCTCGTCCCAATCGATCGGGCCGAAGTCGTAATGCCCGCGCTCGGCGTTCCATTTGAGCTCGGGATCCGGCATGGTGATGCCGAGATAATCCGCCTGCGGCACGGTCTGATCGACGAAGCGCTGCCGCAGCTCGTCGTTGGACAGAATCTTGATCTTCCATTGCGCCGATTGCGCGCTGTGCACGGAGTCGGCATCGGGAGGACCGAACATCATCAACGACGGCCACCACCAGCGGTTCAGCGCGTCCTGCGCCATCGCCTTCTGCTCTGCGCTCCCGCGGCAAAGCGTCATCATGATGTCGAAGCCCTGCCGCTGGTGAAAGCTCTCTTCCTTGCAGACGCGGATCATCGCGCGCGAGTAGGGTCCGAACGAGCAGCGGCAGAGAGGAATCTGGTTCATGATCGCCGCGCCGTCGACCAGCCAGCCGATCGCGCCGATGTCCGCCCAGGTCAGCGTCGGATAATTGAAAATGCTCGAGTACTTGGCCTTGCCTGCGTGCAGATCGGCGACCAGTTGATCGCGCGAGACTCCTAGCGTCTCCGCCGCTGCGTACAGGTAGAGTCCGTGGCCGGCCTCGTCCTGGACCTTGGCCATCAGGATCGCCTTGCGCTTCAGACTTGGCGCGCGCGTGATCCAGTTGCCCTCCGGCAGCATGCCCACGATCTCGGAATGCGCGTGCTGCGAAATCTGCCGGATCAGCGTCTTGCGGTACGCCTCCGGCATCCAGTCCTTGGGCTCGATCTTCACATCGGCATCGACCCGCTCCTGGAACGCGCGCTCCTCGGGGCCCATGTCCTCGAGCGCGCGGAGCTTGTTGGCTCCGGTGTCGACCATCTGTGCGTACATCCAAGGCCTCCTTAAGCCGCCGGGACTGGCGCTGCCACTGCAAAAACGATACACTTTTTTCATGGTCAGGGCAAATTCTGTATCACGTTCGACCCCGCGAACGGACGCCGCCCGCCCCGGCCCCGATCCGCGTGTTGCGCGCTGGATCCGCACCGAGCTCAGCACCGCGCCGCCGAAGGCGAGGTCCCTGATCGTCACCGTCTGGGGCGACACCATCGCGCCGCACGGTGGCAGCGTATGGCTTTCGGGCCTGATCCGACTGCTCGCGCCGTTCGACATCAACGAGCGGCTCACGCGCACCAGTGTCTACCGCCTGGCCAAAGAAGGGTGGCTCGCGGCCCGCCAGGACGGGCGCCGCAGCCGGTATCGCTTGACGCGCGAAGGCGCACGCCGCTTCGAGCATGCCTACCGGCGCATCTATGCGCCTCCAGCCGAGCGTTGGGATGGCGGCTGGGAAGTGGTCGTCGCACCGCCAAAGGCGATCGCCAAGCGTGCTCGGAACGATTTGCGCAAGGAGCTCGGATGGGAAGGCTTCGGTGCGCTTGGTCCGTGGCTGTTCGTCCGCCCTTCGGGCGCGGCCGATACCGCGGCGCTGACCGAGACGCTCCAGGCGCTGCACACCGAACGTGGGATCGCCGTTCTCACTGCACACGACGTCGCGGGCGCGCAGCCGCTTGGCGCGTTCGCGAGGGAATGCTGGAACCTGCAAGGCGTTGCGGCCGAGTACCGAAGGTTCATCGCGCGATTCGGTCGCGTCATTCGCGCCTTCG
>VBCS01000099.1 GCA_005888955.1 Betaproteobacteria bacterium | reverse complement strand
CCCGCGTACATCCGGCCGCTGTTCTGCGAGGGCAAGGGGCCGTTCCGTTGGGTCGCCTTGTCCGGAGATCCGGAAGACATCCGCAAGACCGACCGCAAGGTCAAGGAGCTCTTTCCGGACGATGCCCAGCTACACCGGTGGTTGGATCTTGCCGGCGAGCGGATCGCGTTTCAGGGGCTGCCTGCGCGGATCTGCTGGTTGGGTCTCGGTCAGCGCCATCGCGCGGGTCTCGCGTTCAACGAGATGGTTGCGAGCGGCGAGATCAAGGCACCCATCGTCATCGGCCGCGATCATCTCGACGCGGGGTCGGTGGCAAGCCCGAATCGGGAGACGGAAGGCATGGCCGACGGATCCGACGCGGTTTCGGACTGGCCGCTGTTGAACGCGCTGCTCAACACCGCCGGCGGCGCAACCTGGGTATCGATCCATCACGGCGGCGGCGTCGGCATGGGCTATGCGCAGCACGCCGGAGTGGTCATCGTCTGCGACGGCACGCCAGCCGCAGCGAAGCGCATCGAGCGCGTGCTGTGGAACGACCCTGCTTCGGGAGTGATGCGGCACGCCGACGCGGGTTATGCGAAGGCGGTCGAGGTCGCGCGAGCGAAGGGATTGAAGCTGCCGATGCTCGGGCGCTGACTGTCTTCAAATGCAAAACGTCATAGACAGCACGAAAATGTGCGCGGCGGTTCGTGTGCTATTGGTCGGGGTGACTGGATTTGAACCAGCGACCTCTACGTCCCGAACGTAGCGCTCTACCAGGCTAAGCTACACCCCGACGTGTCGCAGCGATCGGGAAGCACCGGAAATATCCCTAGTACGTTCTTTGCACTGCGAAACCGGATAATTCTAGCAGAGTTTCGCGGGCCGGAGAATTCGCGAGCACGTCCAGACACGCTGCTGCCTGTGCGCTTTCTTCCTCTGCGCAATGCTTCGCGTACTCCAGCGCGCCGGTACGCGACAGGACCGCGAGCACGGGCTTGAAATCGTCGCGGTGACCTCCGGCGAGCGCATCGCGAATCACCGCCGCATCGGCGGCCGATCCTACAGCGAGTGCGCGGATCAACGGCAAGGTCGGTTTGCCTTCCGCGAGGTCATCGCCGAGATTCTTGCCGATCGCGTCGAAGTCGCCCGAATAATCGAGAACGTCGTCGACGAGCTGGAACGCGGTGCCCAGATGCATGCCGTAGCGCGCGAGCGCGTCTTCGATCACAGGCTCGGCGCGGCTGAGGACTGCACCGAGTTGAGCGGCCGCCTCGAAGAGCTTCGCGGTCTTGCGCCGGATGACGTCGAGATAGGCCTGCTCCGCGACATCCGGGTTGCCCGCATTGAGAAGCTGCAGCACCTCGCCTTCCGCGATCACGTTGGTCGCGTCGGACAGGATGTGCAGTACGCGCAGGTTGTCGACGGTGACCATGAGTTGGAATGCGCGCGAGTACACAAAATCGCCGACCAGTACGCTGGGTGCGTTGCCGAACATCGCGTTCGCGGTAGCGTGACCGCGTCGCAGCGACGACTCGTCGACGACGTCGTCGTGCAGCAGCGTCGCGGTATGGATCATCTCGATCACGGCCGCCAGGGTATGGTGATGCGAGCCGCGATACCCGCAGGCCCGCGCGGAGAGCAGCAGCAGCGCGGGCCTCAGCCGCTTGCCGCCACTGCCGATGATGTATTCCGCGACGCGACGGATGAGCACGACGTCCGAGGCAAGGCTGTCGCGCAACACGCGGTCGACCGCCTGCATGTCGTCATGCAGAATCGATTCGAGCAGCTGAGTGGGCACGGAACGAAGGTCGGGCGAGGCCGATGGAGGATGTCGCGATCGGGCAAGACGTTGCCACCCGTCCCAATCGCGGCGGGGCGCGGTGTCCGCCGCGGGCGTATTCTAACCCCAAGCCCGTGATCGAAGCCCGCAACGCGGTGTCGAGGCGCACTTTGACATTGCTGCGCTAAGGTCTTAAAATAGCGCCCTTTTCTGCAGCATCCCCTTGGAGTTCGTTCTCATGTACGCGGTCATAAAAACCGGCGGCAAGCAGTACAAGGTTGTCCCCGGCGAAAAACTCAAGGTAGAACAGATACCGGCGGAGGTGGGCGCGCAGATCGTTCTTGACCAGGTGCTCCTGGTCGGAGACGAGTCAAGCGTTCGTCTGGGTCAACCGATCGTCGCCGGTGCGACCGTCACCGCGACGGTGCTTGGCCATGGCCGCGGCGACAAGGTCAAGATCTTCAAGATGCGCCGCCGCAAGCATTATCAGAAGCATCAGGGCCATCGTCAGGGCTTCACCGAGCTCAAGATCGACGGCATCGTCGGTTGAACCGCAACGCCGAGAGGTAACCAGACATGGCACACAAAAAGGCGGGCGGCAGCTCGCGCAACGGCCGCGATTCGCAATCCAAACGGCTCGGCGTCAAAGCCTTCGGGGGCGAGCCGATCACCGCGGGAGCCATCATCGTCCGCCAGCGCGGGACCAAAGTGCACCCCGGCGTCAATGTCGGCATCGGCAAGGATCACACGCTGTTTGCGCTCGTCGACGGCAAAGTCGAGTTCAGAGTCAAGGGCGCCGGCCAGAAGACCGTCGTCAACGTCGTGCCGGCGGCATCCTAGACGCTCGTCGCAACTCAGGTCAATGGATCCCCGCGGCGGCGGGGATTTTTATTCGTAGGGCCGGATTCATCCGGCCGCGGCGGTGCGTCGAATGAATTCGCACCTACCGCCGCTCCAGCCACCAGAGCATCGTTACCGCGACCGTGACGAAGGCGAACACCGGGAAAGCCGCGGAGAACAACGGCCGCCAGTCGTTGATAACGCCGAGATACGAGAACAGCCTTCCCAGAAGAAAGAATACGAGGCCGATAATCGTCCCGGCGAAGATGCGAAAGCCGACCCCGCCCGCGCGGCGCTGAAAATAAGCGAACGGCAGCGCCAGCACCATCATCACGAGCACTGCCGCAGGATAGAAGATCTTGTTCCAGAGTGCGATCTCGAAGCGCGACGTTTTTTGCTGATTGCCGCCCAGCACGCGGATGTTGTCGTAGAGCGTCGGCAGCTCCAGCTTTTCCGGGGCGACCTGATATACGGTCAGGATCGACGGCTTGAGCACGGTTTCCCAGTCGAGCTCTGCGGCGCGCGTTACCTTGGCGCCGGCGGGTCCGAGCGCGGTGGTTTGCGCATTCTTGAGGCGCCAGAGGCCTTCTTCGACGAATGTTCCGGAGTCGGCTACGCGCAGCGCCTTGAGGCGCAAGTCGCGGTCGAACTCGTAGATGCGCACGCCGAGCAGCGTCGTGTCGGGCAGCACGCTCTTGATGTTGACAAAGGTCAGGTCCTGCTTGAACCAGAATCCCGACTCGAACTGCTGCGCCACGATGCGGTTAATCTGGCCCTGCGTCTGGACACGGACCTGTTGCGCGAGGCGCTCCGCCGGTGGGGCGAGAAACTCGCCGGCGAGGAAAGTGGCGATGGCCAAAGGAATCCCGACGCGGACGATCGCCAGCGTGATCTGTGTAAGCGAGGCGCCGGAAGTGCGCATCACCGTGTACTCGGAATTCGCGACCAGTCCGGCGATCGCAGACAGGGTTCCGATCAGCGCCGCCGTGGGCACCAGCTCGTAGATATGCCCGGGCATCGACAGGCCGACGAAGAGCAACGCCCTGCCCAGTGGATAGCCGTCCTTGCCGACGTTGCCGAGCTCGTGGATCAGGTCGAAGAACGCGAACAGCATCAGGAGCGCGACGAAGATGAGGAGCGTCGCGTAGAGCACTTCGCGGCCGATGTAGCGTGACAGCGTCTTCATGCGTGCACCGGGCGGCGACGACGGAACATGGTGACCACCCGCAACCGGTTCCAGAACAGGACGACGACGACGGCGATCGCAATGCTGTGGATAAGGAACAGCCCGGCCGGCATCGACAGCCGTCCCTGCGCGATGACGCTCTGCACGATGTTCAGGCAGTTGCTGTAGACCATGTACATGAACGCCGCCGCGACAAGGTTGAACGAACGGCCCATGCGCGGATTGACATACGACAGCGGAATCGCCAGCAGGAGCAGCACAAAGGCGCTGATCGGCACCGACAGGCGCCAGAACAGCTCGGCGCGCTCGGGCATTCCGTTGCTCGCGATCAGCGCCTCGATCGGAAGCGACTTCAGCGACAGCGGCGGGGCGCGAACCTCCGCGGGCTCGATGCGCCGGCCCAGGCGCTCGAACTCGACGCTGCGAAACTCGGCGGTTCCCGGCTGCCCCTCATACCGCCGGCCGTCCTGGAGGACGATGAAGCGATCGCCGTTTGGCGCGTCCTCGAGGTAACCGGAACGGGCGACCGTGGTCACGTCCTTGCCGCCGTCGATCGAGTGCAGAAAGATGTTATGAATCGTGCTGTTGAGGGTGTTGATGCTTTCGATGAACACGACGAGCCGCGCCTGGCGGAATTCCTTGAACAGGCCGGGCGCCAGCAGCGCTACTTCGTCGCGCGATTCGAGCTGCCGCTCGTACTGCAGACGCCGGCCTTCGGCCCAGGGCGAGAGCCAGAGTGACAGCACGACGATGGCGATCAAAAACGGCGTCGCAAACAGCAGAATCGGCTTGAGCCAGGCGGTCAGTCCCTGACCGGAGGTAAACCAGACGATCATCTCGCTGTCGCGATACCAGCGCGACAGGGTCAGCAGCACGGTGACGAACAGCGCGACCGACAGGAGGATGTTGAAGTAGAACAGCGCGTTGAAGCCCAGAAGAGCAAGAATGCTCTCCGGCGTGATCGTTCCGCCCGCGGCGCGGGCGAGCAACCGCAGCACGAGATTGGTGAACAGAATGCCGAGTAGAACGAGAAAAAGGGCGACCGCAGTCGCGGTCAGTTCTCGCACCAGGCTTCGGCGGAAGACCATGACGGCGGAAAAATTTTGACTTTTTTGGGCTGATTTGCCGATAATGCCGCTGGCACGGCCTAAAGGCCATACTAAAGCAACTTATCGTGCGTGGGAGCGGCGATGGAATTTACCATAAAAAGCGGCAGCCCGGAAAAGCAGCGCAGCGCCTGCGTGGTCGTCGGTGTCTTCGACAACCGCAAGCCCAGCCTGTCTGCGGAGCTGATCGATCGCGCGTCGGGGGGATACGTCAGCGAGATCATCCGCCGCGGCGACATGGAGGGAAAACTGGGCAGCACGCTATTGCTGCATAACGTTCGCGGAACGCTCGCCGACCGCGTTCTGCTCGTCGGTTTGGGCAAAGAACGAGACTTCCGCGAGCGCGAGTTTCGTACCGCAACGCGCGCCGCGGTGCGGCTGCTCAACGAAACCGGCTCCTACGAGGCTGTGGTCTACCTCACCGAGGAGAAGGTCAAGCGGCGCGAAGTCGCGTGGCGCGTTGAACACGCCGGGAAAGTGGCGATGGCCAAAGGAATCCCGACGCGGACGATCGCCAGCGTGATCTGTGTAAGCGAGGCGCCGGAAGTGCGCATCACCGTGTACTCGGAATTCGCGACCAGTCCGGCGATCGCAGACAGGGTTCCGATCAGCGCCGCCGTGGGCACCAGCTCGTAGATATGCCCGGGCATCGACAGGCCGACGAAGAGCAACGCCCTGCCCAGTGGATAGCCGTCCTTGCCGACGTTGCCGAGCTCGTGGATCAGGTCGAAGAACGCGAACAGCATCAGGAGCGCGACGAAGATGAGGAGCGACGCGTAGAGCACTTCGCGGCCGATGTAGCGTGACAGCGTCTTCATGCGTGCACCGGGCGGCGACGACGGAACATGGTGACCACCCGCAACCGGTTCCAGAACAGGACGACGACGACGGCGATCGCAATGCTGTGGATTAGGAACAGCCCGGCCGGCATCGACAGCCGTCCCTGCGCGATGACGCTCTGCACGATGTTCAGGCAGTTGCTGTAGACCATGTACATGAACGCCGCCGCGACAAGGTTGAACGAACGGCCCATGCGCGGATTGACATACGACAGCGGAATCGCCAGCAGGAGCAGCACAAAGGCGCTGATCGGCACCGACAGGCGCCAGAACAGCTCGGCGCGCTCGGGCATTCCGTTGCTAGCGATCAGCGCCTCGATCGGAAGCGACTTCAGCGACAGCGGCGGGGCGCGAACCTCCGCGGGCTCGATGCGCCGGCCCAGGCGCTCGAACTCGACGCTGCGAAACTCGGCGGTTCCCGGCTGCCCCTCATACCGCCGGCCGTCCTGGAGGACGATGAAGCGATCGCCGTTTGGCGCGTCCTCGAGGTAACCGGAACGGGCGACCGTGGTCACGTCCTTGCCGCCGTCGATCGAGTGCAGAAAGATGTTATGAATCGTGCTGTTGAGGGTGTTGATGCTTTCGATGAACACGACGAGCCGCGCCTGGCGGAATTCCTTGAACAGGCCGGGCGCCAGCAGCGCTACTTCGTCGCGCGATTCGAGCTGCCGCTCGTACTGCAGACGCCGGCCTTCGGCCCAGGGCGAGAGCCAGAGTGACAGCACGACGATGGCGATCAAAAACGGCGTCGCAAACAGCAGAATCGGCTTGAGCCAGGCGGTCAGTCCCTGACCGGAGGTAAACCAGACGATCATCTCGCTGTCGCGATACCAGCGCGACAGGGTCAGCAGCACGGTGACGAACAGCGCGACCGACAGGAGGATGTTGAAGTAGAACAGCGCGTTGAAGCCCAGAAGAGCAAGAATGCTCTCCGGCGTGATCGTTCCGCCCGCGGCGCGGGCGAGCAACCGCAGCACGAGATTGGTGAACAGAATGCCGAGTAGAACGAGAAAAAGGGCGACCGCAGTCGCGGTCAGTTCTCGCACCAGGCTTCGGCGGAAGACCATGACGGCGGAAAAATTTTGACTTTTTTGGGCTGATTTGCCGATAATGCCGCTGGCACGGCCTAAAGGCCATACTAAAGCAACTTATCGTGCGTGGGAGCGGCGATGGAATTTACCATAAAAAGCGGCAGCCCGGAGAAGCAGCGCAGCGCCTGCGTGGTCGTCGGTGTCTTCGACAACCGCAAGCCTAGCCTGTCTGCGGAGCTGATCGATCGCGCGTCGGGGGGATACGTCAGCGAGATCATCCGCCGCGGCGACATGGAGGGAAAACTGGGCAGCACGCTATTGCTGCATAACGTTCGCGGAACGCTCGCCGACCGCGTTCTGCTCGTCGGTTTGGGCAAAGAACGAGACTTCCGCGAGCGCGAGTTTCGTACCGCAACGCGCGCCGCGGTGCGGCTGCTCAACGAAACCGGCTCCTACGAGGCTGTGGTCTACCTCACCGAGGAGAAAGTCAAGCGGCGCGAAGTCGCGTGGCGCGTCGAACACGCCGTGGTGGTGGCGATGGAGGCGGTTTACCGCTTCGACGAGATGAAGAGCCAGCCTGCCGACGTCCGCCGGCCGCTGCGCAAGCTCACGCTCTCCGTGCCGCAACGCAGCGACCTGACCGCGGGCGAGGCGGCAGCAGCGCGGGGGCTGGCGATCGCGCACGGCATGGATCTCGCGCGCGATCTCGGCAACCTTCCCGGCAACATCTGCACTCCGACCTATCTCGCCGAGCGGGCGCAAGCCTTGGCAAAGGAGCTCGATTTCAGCTGCCAGGTGCTCGACCGGCCTCAGCTCGAGGAGCTTAAGATGGGCTCGTTCCTGTCGGTCACCAACGGCAGCGAGCAGCCACCGAAGTTCATCGTCCTCGAATACAACGGCGCAGGCAAGAAACAGAAGCCTCTGGTCCTGGTCGGCAAGGGCATCACTTTCGATAGTGGCGGCATCTCGATCAAACCCGCGCACGACATGGATCACACCTGGTCGGCCTCGTCGCCGCCTGCGAAAACATGCCCAACGGCCGCGCGACCAAGCCGGGAGACATCGTTCGCAGCATGTCGGGGCAGACGGTCGAGGTTCTGAATACCGACGCCGAAGGCCGGCTCATCCTGTGCGACGCGCTCACTTACGCCGAGCGCTACGAGCCCACGGCAGTCGTCGACATCGCGACGCTTACCGGCGCCATGGTCATTGCGCTCGGCCACATCGCCTGCGGCGTGTTCAGCAACAGCGACAGCCTGGCGCGGGCCTTGCTCGGTGCGGGCGAGGAAGCGTTCGACCGGGCCTGGCAAATGCCGGTGTGGGAGGATTACCACGAGGTGCTCAACAGCAACTTCGCCGACTTCGCCAATATCGGCGACCGTGCCGGCGGCAGCATCACCGCGGCGTGCTTTCTCTCCAAGTTCGCGCGCAAGTACGATTGGGCGCACCTCGACATCGCGGGCATCGCCTGGAAAGAAGGCAAGGAGAAGGGCGCAACCGGCCGCCCCGTGCCGCTGCTCGCGACGTGGCTCCTGGCGCAGGAGGGAGCGGCGTAACAGCCGATGCGATCATGACCGCCATCGATTTCTACACCCACGTGGCCGATCGTCTGGAGGTGGCGGCGAGGCTCGTCGCCAAGGCCTTTGCGCAGCATGGCAGCGTGCGCGTGCTGACGCCCGATGCGGCGACGACGGAAGAGCTCGATCGGTCGCTGTGGCTCAAGCCTCCCATCGCTTTCCTGCCGCATTGCCGCGTGAGCAGCGCCCTGGCGGGCGAAACGCCTATCTGGGTCGATCACGTCGACGACCATCCCGGCCCCGCCGCCGTACTGATCAATCTTCAGGCGGAGCCGCCGTCTTTTTTTCCCCGCTTCGAGCGCCTGGTCGAGATCGTCGGCATCGATGAGACCGATGCCGCTGCCGGTCGCGCGCGCTTCCGCTTCTACCGCGAACGCGGGTACGAAATGAGCATGCATAGCCTCGCCGAGCGTTGATAGAACCTGCTCGCCATGCCCACCGCCCGCGAATTGCTCGAGCAAGCCGACGCGCTGATGCGAAGGAATCGCGGTGGCGATAGCGGCATTCCGCTGCTGACCGACGCCATCCCCGAAGAATCGCCGATGCCGTCCCGTATCGGGCCGTCGACGCGCGAGCGAACCGGCCCGACTTCTCGGGACCAGATTGCCGATGCGCGCGCCCCGCGCGAGAGGGCGCTGCGCGACGACGCGAATCAGCCGCCGGAGAGCTCCGGGATCGACGATGCCACAGGCGCCGACGTGCCGGAGGAGGGTGGCGAACAGGCGGCGGGGCCGACCACCGTAGCACCGGCGCCCGACATCGATGTGCTCGCCAGTATCGATGACGCCGAGGGCGATCTGGAGCCGCCGCTGCTCACCGACGTGGTCGAAGAGGTCGCGATCGAGCTTGCGCCTCTGCCGCCGGGGATGGCGGAAGACGATCCTTCGCTCTGGCTCGGTCCCGACACGATGGACCCGGCGCTGTACAGCATCACGGGGCCGGCGCCGGATACGGTCGCGGTCGTTCCACCGTTCGCGTTCCGGGCTATCGAGGCGCAAGCCGAGACTGCGCAGCGAGCCGAAGAGCGCGACCCGACGGTCACGCGGACGCTCCGTGCGGCGGGCTCCGCGCCGACGCCGCCGCCGACGGGCTCGACGCCACCGGACAGCACCGAAAGCCCCGCTGCGTCGACGGGTGAATCGGCTCCCGCAGAGGCGACGAACGACGACGAGCGCTGGCGCGCCCTGGCAGAGCAGATTTCGATGCAGGTACTGCAGCGCCTGGATCTGTTCATCGACACCGGCCTTAAGGCTCAGCTCGCCTCGCACCTGCAGCCAATCGTTGCGCGTGCCGGCGCCGAGTTGGTCGAGGCGATCGATGCCCACGTCGGGCAGCTAGTGCGAACGTACGTCGCCGAAGCGATCGAACGCGAGATCGCGCAATGGCGACAGCAGCAGAAGAAGTAGCGGCGTGAGCCCGTGGCGAGGGCCCGCGCACGGAGTGCGTGGGGATCGCGCGAGGCGAATCGACGCTAGCAGCCGACACTTCACATGCCAGCTGACGCCAGACGTAGAAGGAGGCTGCCGCGCTTGTTTTGCCGTGCAAGCCGGCGCTATGATGGCTTGAGCAGTGCACTTATCGCTTCGCCGATGGCACCCAAGCATCTCCCGGCCAATACCGCGTTGCAGGCGGCGGCGCTGCTTGCGGCGACCGGCGCGCGCCTGACGCGCGCCCGCATCGAAGTGCTCGCGGCGCTCCTCCGCGCCGACGAGGCGTTGACGCATCACGAGGTCGAGCGCCGCTTGCGCCGCGGCCAAGACGTCGATCGCGTGACGCTCTACCGCGTGCTCGAATGGCTTACCGAGCAGGGCCTTGTGCACAAGGTCTCGGGCGAGGATCGGATCTGGCGCTTTTCGGCCGCCGGGCACCGGCCCGCGCGCGGCAGTGGCCACGCCCACTTCGAGTGCAGCTCCTGCGGCAAGGTAATTTGCCTCGACCAGACCAGGCTGCCATCGATTCCGCTCCCGGCCGGGTATCGGCGGCGCGACGTCGAGGTCATGATCAAGGGAAGCTGCGACCAATGCGCGGCCTGACGGCAAGGCGAGTAAGCCATGCTAGACTGGCGCCGTGAACTCCCGGGTCGTCCTCGACGTCAAACTCGCCATGAACGATTGCGATATGCGGGCTGCAGCCGCGTTCGGATGGTATTTCTACTACGGGTTGACCGCCCGGGGCCGCGCTTACCGATAGCACACCAGCAAAGAGTTTCAACCAACGTCGGGCGGCCCAGGGGCCGCCCGATTTTTTTAGGGAATCGACCATGATCATCGTCATGCAACCGGACGCCGATGAAAAGGCAATCGAGGCCGTCGAAGCGAAAATCCTCGCCCAGGGCCTGCAGGTTCACATCTCACGCGGCACCGAGCGCACGCTCATCGGCGCCGTCGGCGACGAGCGCAAGCTCGATCCCGAAATGTTCGACCCGATGCCCGGCGTCGAGAAATCGATGCACATCGTCAAGCAGTACAAGATCGTCGCGCGGGAATGGCACAAGGCGAACACGGTCATCGACGTCGCCGGCGTGTCGATCGGCGGCAAGACCGTGCAGGTCATCGCCGGTCCGTGCTCGGTCGAGACCGGCCCGCAGATGGACGTCGCTGCGGCAGGCGTGAAGGCGGCTGGCGCTCGCCTGATGCGCGGCGGGGCGTTCAAGCCGCGCACCAGTCCCTACACGTTTCAGGGCAAAGGCGTGGAGGGGCTGGAGTTGCTGCGAACGGCCGCCGACGCACACGGTCTGCCGATCGTTACCGAGCTGATGGACCCGCGGATGCTCGAAACCTTCCTGCAGTACGACGTCGATGTGATCCAGATCGGCACGCGCAACATGCAGAACTTCGATCTGCTGAAGGAAGTCGGGCGCACGACCAAGCCCGTCGTCCTCAAGCGCGGCATGTCGGCGACGATCAACGAGTGGCTCATGGCCGCCGAATACATCGCCGCCGGGGGCAATCACAACATCATCTTCTGCGAACGCGGTATACGCACCTTCGAGACCGCGTATCGCAACGTGCTCGACGTGACCGCGGTGCCTGTGCTCAAGCGCGAAACGCATCTACCGGTGATCGTCGATCCCTCGCATGCCGGCGGCAAGGCGTGGATGGTGCCGGCGCTTTCCTGCGCGGCGGTGGCAGCGGGCGCGGACGGCCTGCTGATCGAGGTGCATCCCAATCCCTGCGATGCATGGTGCGATGCCGACCAGGCGCTGACCCTGGCCGAGTTCGCGACGCTGATGGAACAGCTCGGCGCGGTCGCGCGCGCCGTCGGACGCGAATTGTAAACGCAACCGGGTTGCGTTAAGCTCCGCGTAAATGTTCGCCCTCAACGGCATCGAGCATCGCTTCGGAAAGACGCTCGCGGTGCGGGTGCCGGCGTGGTCCGCGGCGCCGGGCGAACGCTGGCTGCTCGCGGGCCCTTCGGGAAGCGGCAAGTCGACGCTGCTCCACCTGTTGGCCGGCCTGCTGCGACCGTCGCAGGGTAGCGTCGCCGTCGGCGGGCAGAATCTCGCCGAGCTGTCGGACACTGCGCTCGACCGCTGGCGTGGCCGCCACGTCGGCTTCCTGCCGCAGCGGCTGCACCTTCTCGCGAGCCTTTCCGCGCTCGATAACCTGCTGCTCGCGCAATATCTGGCCGGGGCGCCGGCCGATCGCGCAGGGGCGCAAGCGGTGCTCGCGGCGCTCGACATCGGCGATCTCGCGCTGCGCATGCCGGACACGCTGTCGCAGGGACAGGCGCAGCGCGTGGCGATCGCGCGGGCGGCGATCAACCGGCCCGCCCTGCTCCTCGCCGACGAGCCGACCGCCGCGCTCGACGATGCCAATGCACTTGCGGCTGCCGGTCTGCTCGCGGCGCAGGCCGACGCCGTCGGCGCGACGCTCGTCGTCGCCTCGCACGACGGTCGCATTCGCGATGCCTTTGCCCGCCGTTACGATCTCGAGGCCGCCGCATGAATCTCGTGCGCATTGCCTACGCCTACGCCCGGCGCAGCCCGCTGGCGACACTGCTCAACCTGTTGCTCCTTACGCTCGGTGTCGCCACGATCACGCTGTTGCTACTGCTCACCACTGCGCTCGACGAGCGCCTCAAGCGCGACGCCGCGGCGATCGATCTCGTCGTCGGCGCCAAGGGCAGTCCGCTGCAGCTCGTGCTCGCCGGCGTCTACCACGTCGACGTGCCGCCGGGAAACATCCCGCTCGAGGAAATCGAAAGGCTTCGCCGCAATCCGCTGATCCGCGAAGTCATTCCCATTGCGCTCGGCGACAGCTATCGCGGCTATCACATCGTCGGCACCGAACCCGCCTTCCTCGGTCTCTATGGCGCCCGGCTCGCCGGCGGCGCGCTGTGGAGCGCGCCGCTCGAAGCGGTACTCGGTGCCGAAGTCGCCCGCCGCTCGGGACTCGCGCTCGGCGCGCAATTCGCGGGCTCGCACGGACTCGTCGAGGGCGGCGAGATTCACGCCGACAATCCATACCGTATCGTCGGGATTCTCGCGCCGGCGGGAACCGTCATCGACCGTCTGGTGCTCACCGGCGTCGATAGTGTTTGGAAGGTGCACGAGCACGAAGCGCAGGAAGAGCACGCGCAAGAGACCGCCGCAGCGGGTCAGCCGGGTTCCGCCAGCGCGCATGCCGAGGAGCCCGCCGTGACGCCGGGACGCGAAGTCACGATGGCGCTCGTCCGCTACGCGACGCCGCTCGCCGCGGCCAGCCTGCCGCGGCAGATCAACGCGGAATCCTCGCTGCAATCGGCGTCACCTGCATACGAGTCGGCGCGGTTGTTCACGGTGTTCGGCGTCGGGACCGACGTCATCCGCGGCTTTGCGCTGTTTCTCATCGCCGCCGCCGCATTGGGGATGTTCATCGCGCTCTACCAGGCGATGGATGCACGGCAATACGATCTCGCCATCATGCGCACCTTGGGCGCGAGCCGCGGCCGCGTGTGCGGTGTGCTGCTCCTCGAGAGCTTGCTGCTGTCCGCTGCAGGCGCGCTCCTGGGGGGCGCGCTGGGACACGCGCTGCTCGCAGCGATCGGCGCGTGGCTTCCCGCCGCGGCATCGCTCGCGACCGGCGCGTTGAGGCTTCTTCCGAGCGAACTTGGCGTGGTTACGCTCGCGTTGGCTGGAGGTATAATTGCGGCATTGCTGCCGGTTTGGCGCGCGTATCGCCTGGACGTGGCAGCGACCTTGGCCAAGGGCTGATTGCAATGACCATTCGCTTTGCTTCTGTCATCGGGACTGCGATGCTCGCGGTAACATTGCCCGTGCTCGCCCTCGACAACAGCGTGCCGCCGTCGGGGCTGCCGAGCGCGGCTGATTATGCCTCGCAGCTGCTTCCGGACATGCACGGCGTCGTGTCGTGGAAGACGCTCTCGCAGGTCGAGCCGGTCAAGCAGGGCAACAAGATGGTGCCGCAGTTCTCGCGCGACATCATGGGACTGGACAAGAAGGACGTCCGCGTTCAGGGCTTCATCATTCCGCTCGACATGGGCGACAAGCAGAAGCATTTCCTGCTCTCCGCCGTGCCCCCGCATTGCCCGTTCTGTCTTCCGGCGGGACCCGACGCGATCGTCGAAGTATTGGCCATGAAACCGCTCGCGTACGGTTTCGAGCCGATCGTCGTCGCCGGCAGGTTCGCGGTGCTCAAAGACGATCCGGCTGGTGTGCTCTACCGCATGACCGACGCCGAGTACGTCGCGGCGCCGTCGCGCTAGCCCACGCTGCTCTGCAACCAGCGCACCGGGGATCGGGCCCGGTCGCGCTGCGTCGATCCGCTATAATTTCTCGTTTGCGCTGACGATGTCGCCGATGGAACTAGCGAAAAGCTTCGAGCCGCGCACGATCGAAGGCAGGTGGTACGCGTACTGGGAGTCGCACGGGCTGTTCAAGCCGGCGCTGCGCGAGAACGTCCCCGCGTACTGCATCCAGCTCCCGCCGCCGAACGTCACCGGCACGCTGCACATGGGGCACGCGTTCCAGCAAACGCTGATGGACGTGCTGATCCGATGGCACCGCATGCGCGGCGACAACACGCTCTGGCAGGTCGGTACCGACCACGCCGGCATCGCGACGCAGATCGTGGTCGAGAATCAGTTGAAGGCGGAAGGCTTATCGCGTCGCGAGCTGGGCCGTGACGCATTCGTCGAACGAGTCTGGAAATGGAAGCAGGAATCCGGCTCGACGATCACCAACCAGATGCGGCGGCTCGGCGCGTCGATGATGGCCTCATCTATCGCGGCAAGCGGCTTATCAACTGGGACCCCGTGCTGGGCACCGCGGTGTCCGATCTCGAGGTCGAGAAGGAGGAAGAGGACGGCACGCTGTGGGAGATTCGCTATCCGCTGATCGACAAGTCCGGATATCTCACGGTCGCGACGACCCGGCCGGAAACAATGCTGGGCGATGTCGCGGTCGCGGTGAATCCCGATGATCAACGCTACGCGGGATTCGTCGGCAAGGAAGTCGAGCTGCCGCTCACCGGGCGCAGGATTCCGGTCATTGCCGACGCCTCCGTCGACAAGACATTCGGCACCGGGGGCGTGAAGATCACGCCGGCGCACGATTTCAACGATTACGAAATCGGCACGCGGCACGGGCTCGCTCCGCTCGAGATCTTCACCCTCGACGCGAAAATCAACGCCAACGCGCCGGAGAAATACCGCGGCCTCGACCGCTACGCGGCACGCAAGGCCGTGCTGGCCGACCTCCGCGCCGCGGGGCTGGTGGCAGCCGAAAAGGCGCACAAGATGATCGTGCCCCGCTGTGGGCGCACCGGCGAGGTAGTCGAGCCGATGCTGACCGACCAATGGTTCGTGGCGATGACGGAGCCTGCGCCGGCCGGACATCCCTTCTTCCCGGGCAAATCGTTCCGGGACATCTGCCTGGCGGCGGTCAACGCGAGTCTCCCCGATCCGAAGACCGGGGAGCCTGTCAGCATCGGCTTCGTACCCGAGCATTGGACGTCCTGGTACAACAACTGGCTCGAAAACGTGCACGACTGGTGCATCTCGCGCCAACTCTGGTGGGGCCACCGCATTCCGGCGTGGTACGACGATGCGGGCAACGTCTTCGTCGCGCGTAATGCGGAAGAAGCGGCGAAGAAAGCGGGCAAGCCCGCGCACGTGCTCCAGCAGGACGAGGACGTCCTCGACACCTGGTTCTCCTCCGCGCTGTGGTGCCACTCGACGCTCGGCTGGCCCCAGGAAACGCAGGAGCTGCGCTTCTTTTTGCCCTCGTCGGTACTGGTCACCGGCTTCGACATCATCTCTTTCTGGGTCGTCCGCATGGTCATGATGACGACCTACTTCACCGGCAAGATCCCGTTCCGCGACGTGTACATCAATTCGATCGTGCGCGATGGCGAAGGGCAGAAGATGTCGAAGTCGAAGGGCAACATCCTCGACCCGCTCGATCTCATCGACGGCACGAATCTCGAGGACCTCGTTGTCAAGAGCGTCTCCGGCCTGATGCTGGAAAAGCAGCGCGAGACCATAGAAAAGCGTATGCGCAAGCAGTTCCCGCAGGGCATTCCGGCGTTTGGCGCCGACGCGCTGCGCTTCACGTTCGCGAGCCTCGCCACCTTCGGTCGCACGCTCAACTTCGATTTGAACCGCTGCGAGGGCTACCGCAACTTCTGCAACAAGCTGTGGAACGCGGCGCGCTTCGTGCTTATGAACGTCGAAGGCAAAGACGTCGGACTCGACGAGGCAAAGCCGCTGACTTTGTCGATCGCTGACCGCTGGATCATCGCCGAACTCCAGGATGTTGAAGAGGAGGTCGCGGAACAGCTTGAACAATATCGGTTCGATCTCGCCGCAAGAGCGATTTACGAGTTCGTCTGGAACTATTATTGCGATTGGTATGTTGAGCTTGCCAAAGTCGATCTCGCGCGAGGCGACGAAGCCGCGCAGCGAGGGACCCGGCGGACGCTAGTCCGTGTGCTCGAGACGATTCTGCGGCTTGCCCATCCGATCATCCCGTTCATTACGGAAGAGCTGTGGCACTCGATCGGTCCATTGGCCGGCAGGGTTGGCAACTCGATTTCTGTCGCGCCGTATCCGAAAGCGGACTTTAGCCATCGCGACCCTACTGCAAGCACGCAAGTCGCAACCCTGATCGCTTTGGTCGAATCATGTCGTTCACTTCGTGGCGAGATGGGCATGTCGCCGGCACAGCGAGTTTCTGCCCTCATTACGGGCGACGTCGCCGCAGTCGGTATCGGCGCACTCAAGGATTATCTTCGAGTGATGGCTAAGCTATCCGATGTTCAGTTGGTCGATCAGCTGCCGCATTCGGATACGCCGGTGCAAGTGGTCCACTCGCTGCGTCTCATGCTTGATGTGAAGGTAGACCCAGTTGCAGAGCGACAGCGTTTGTCGAAGGAGGTGACGAGACTCGAGCGAGAGATTGCGAGCATCAACGCCAAGCTCGCCAACGCATCGTTCGTCGACCGCGCGCCGGCGCAGATCGTCGCGCAGGAGCGCGAGCGGTTGGCTGGATTTCTTGCCACCCTCGAAAAGGTCAAGCCGCAGCTCGAGCGGCTATCGGCGTAACCCGGGCCGAGCACCGTCCGACCAGTGTAGCCCGGGCTGACCCCGGACTTGATCCGGGGGATGCCGGGAATCTATCCGGCCTTGCTACCGCGGGCCGCTACTTGGTCGCGGCCGTGCAGTCGCCGATGCGTTTGCCGGTGAACGTCATGTCCATCGTGTCGTTTGTGTTTTTCATCGCTATGTGCATCCGGCCGTCGTAGGCGTTGTCGCCGAACGTAATTGCGCCGTCC
>VBCS01000470.1 GCA_005888955.1 Betaproteobacteria bacterium | reverse complement strand
CGCCTCGACGAGGCGGAAGTTCAGCGCATTGTCATTCGTGCGGATGACCCAGCGCTCGCCCAGATGGTCCGCGTAGCTGCGCACGCCGGGCTGGCGCGGAAGCACAACCTTCGGAGCGGACGCCGGCGCGTCCGCAGGCACGACGAGCACTTCGGTGGTATCGAATCCATCGACCTCGATCAGGACATACTTGCGCGACGCGCTGCGGCCGATGTCGGTGAACAAAGTCTTGTCCGCCTCGTCGTACACCATGGGGTCCGCGCCCGGATCGGTTCCCACGACGTGCCGATACACGGGGCCGCTCTGGAGCAGCTGCGGATCCTGCTTCACATAGAAGATGGTCTTGCTGTCGCCGGCCCAGACGACGGACTCGAGCACCCCTGAAATCGACTCCTGAAGAATTTCTCCAGTCCGGAGATTCTTGATGCGCAGCGTGCTCATGCGGCGCCCTACGGTGTCTTCGGTCCACGCCAGCCATTCGCGATCGGGACTGACTGCCGTACCGCCGATGCTGTAGTACGGCTTTCCGGCTGCACGCGCCGGCAGATCGAGCAGCGTCTCGATGGGCGCAGTGGAATCCTGTCTGTCCGGCGTCCCACGCTGGCGCAGCAGCAGCGGGTATTCCGCTCCTGTGTCGAAGCGACGCCAATACCAATAGCCGTTGTCATAGGACGGCACGCTGCTGTCGTCCTCCTTGATGCGGGCGCGCATTTCGGCGATCAGTTTGTCCTGCAGGGGCTTGACGTGGGCGAGCGCCGAAGCCGCGTACGCATTCTCGGCGCTCAGATATTCGATGATCTCGGGCCGCTTGGCCTTCAGGTCGTCGTCGCGGATCCAGTAGTACTCGTCCACGCGATCGCCGTTAGGGCTGGTGACGACGTGCGGAATCACCTTCGCAACCGGTGGCGACGAAGCCGGCGCGTCGGGGGTTTGGACAGGGGTCATGGAGCACGCTGATACGAGGGACAATGTGGCCGGCAGAGCGAGCAAGAAAGCGCGGCGGCGCCACGCGGGGCGCGCCGCAATAGCACTGCCTCGGCTGATCCGGTACTGCTTCCCAAGCATGAGCTCCCTTCCGACCGGCCGTCCGGTGCCGGCCGAAGTGTACCCCGACCGGTCGCTTCAGGCGGTATTAAGCGCCACCCGCATTTCCGCGCCGTCGTGGGGTGCCGCAGCAGGCACCGAGCCGATCGCGCCTCGCCAACGTGGATGTGCCTCGGCCGATGTCCACACGGCAGTGTGCAGTTCCGACAGGGTGTCGGAATCGCCGATGATCCGCATTTTTTGCGCTTCCACAAGCGCATCCGGGCCGCCGATGAGCGCGGCGCGCAAAAGCTGAGAGTGCTCGCGGTGGCTCGTCTCCGTCTGCCGGGCCCGTGATGTGCGCGTCGCGCAGATCAGCGCGTTGGTCACCGGGTCGACGACGGCGTCGGTGAAATCTCTTGGTCGCGGCGCAGTGCGCGTGGCGGTTATGGTCGCCCGGATTTCTTCCGGCGGCGATAACTCCTCGGGAATCACGAACATGCCGGCAGCGCGCAGCCTTCGCCCGAGCGCAACGCGACTCGTATATACCGACACGGGAATCGACACGATCAGTGCCCCGGCGACCGGCAGCAACCACCACAGGAATGACGGATTCAGCCAATACACCCCGCCGGCCCAGAGCACGCCGAGAAGCGTGTGCGGTCCGTGGCGCGAGAGCGCCTCGCGCCACGTTGTCTCGGCGTCGCCGCGCCGCGGCGACTGCCACTGCAGATTCCAGCCAACGAACGCGAGGAGCACAAAGCGCGTGTGAAAAAGCATCCGGATCGGCGCGAGAAGCGCGGAGAGCACGAGCTCGCCGACAACGCTCATCGTCAGTCGCATGGTGCCGCCGAACCGGCTCGCGCCGCTTACCGACGCCGCGAGCACGCTGAGGATCTTGGGAAGGAAAAGCAGGAGCGCGGTCGCGCCGAAGAGCGCGATCGCCCACTCGGGATGCCATTCCGGCCAGAGCGGGAAGAGCTGGTACGGCTGCAGGAAATACTTCGGTGCGCTCAGCGTGTGCACCGCCAGGAGCGCCGTGGACAGGATGAGGAACACAAACCACAGCAGCGCCGACAGGTACGCCATTACGCCGCTCATGAATACCGCGCGATGCGCGACGTGCAGTCCCTTGAGCAGGAAGAGGCGGAAGTTCATCAGGTTGCCCTGGCACCAGCGGCGGTCGCGCGACAGCTCGTCGACCAGATTCGGCGGCATCTCCTCGTAGCTGCCGCGGAGATCGTACGCGATCCACACCGCCCACCCGGCGCGGCGCATCAATG
>VBCS01000469.1 GCA_005888955.1 Betaproteobacteria bacterium | reverse complement strand
GCGGCCCGGCGCACCGTTTCCGCGGGCACGCCGGCGGCCGCCGCGACGGCTTCGATCATGAGTCCCTCAAGCGCGCCCTGGCGTAGCTCGCCCAGCAGCAGTCGCGCGAGAAATTCCTGTTCGCGCGCCGTACCTCTTGCGAAAAGCGCAGATAAGAGACGGGTGCGTTCGGCGATCGAGCCGCGACCGCCGGCTCGAGAGATCTCTTCGAGCGTCGCGTCGACTTCCGTCAAAGTCAGCTCGGGCGCTTCGGCATTCGCACTGGGTCGCGCCTCGGCAACCATCGCGTAACCGATCCCGCTCTTCCCCTGCCGAGTGGCCCCCGCGAGATAGGAGACGCCGATGTTGATTTCGGCGGGTGCAAGCCCGCGCAGGAATTCCGCAATGCGCGCGATCTTCGTTCGTCGCTCGGCTCTGGGGGATCTCGACAGCTCGTGCTCGAGGGTCGCGATCCTCGCCCGCAGAGCAGCGTTCTCCAGCTGGGCATAGGCGTCGGCCGCGCTATCGCCTAGTCGGGCCAGCATCGCGCGCTCATTGGTATCGAGATCGGTGCCGGACGAATGCGGCCCATAGAGCGCGACCGCGAAGCAACGGAATCGGCTCGCGACTGGAACGGCAAGGACGGGTCGCCTGAGGCCCGACGGTAGCCTGGCATCATCGGCATCGTCATCGCCGACATTGAAAGGCACTCCCTTGAGTACAGGCGCAAGCATGGGGTCGTTGGCACGCAACGTTCGCGTCGCGCAGTCGACCCAGCCATCGCTGTCGTCGTGCCGGCGGAAGACCGCGCCCGTCCGGCGGAACGTTGCAGCCGAGGCCAGCCTGAACGCGCGGAACGGCTCGTCGGCGAGCAGCCGATCGATGGCTGCCGCGTTTCCCGCCCTCGCGATCGCTTGCCCAAGCTGCGCCTCTATCCGGTCGAGCGCCCGATTGAAATAGCGGTCCACAAGATGGACCGTCGTTTCGTGAAGACGGGAGATCAGAAAGAGGAGCGCGGCTCCGATCCCGAGCCAAGCCCAGCTCGGCAAATCGAGATGTTCGCGGATGCTATCGGCCTCGTGATGGAGCAGCAGAGCGGGGATGCTAAGGATCAAGCCGAGAATGGTCACGCGACGCAGTGGGATTGCCACGCTCACCACGCGTGGCCTGCGGATTGCCTCGAAGACAAAGAGGCACAAGATCCCATTGACGAGGTAGAGGAGGTCGACGACATCCTCTGGCGGCGTGAAATCGCCCCAGCGCGTTCGCAACAGCGTCGTGTCGAGGCTTATCTCGGAGATGAGGAACGCGGGCAGGCCGATGAGGCATCCCCAGATCACCCAACGCACGCGCTGATAATCCTCCGGCGTTTGGCTCCGACGCCGCATGAACAGGATGATCAGGGCGCAGAGGTCCACGGCGAAACCCGCCAGAAGCACCATGCGTGTAATGTTTTCGGTTCCGTAGCCCAACACGCTGCCGAACGAGGCAAGAAACGCGATAGCGAAAACGACTGCTACCAGGGGCAACGCACGTTCGAGCGGGCGCCACGCAGGATCAATCTCATCCGCTGGAACCCGCAGGGCAAATTGCAGTAAACCTGCGAAGCCTGCGGCTTGGGCGAGGCAGGCCGCGGCCTCTTGCGCGAGCAACGCGAGCGGCCATTGCTGCAGGAGCGCATAGAAGACGTAGCCTTGCCCCGGATTGAACCAGATGACATACAGGAAGAATCCCCAGCTCATGCGCCCGGGGCGAGTCCAGACCAGCCATGCTGCGGCCAGCACGACGAGAATTCCAGCGATCTCATCGAGGATCAGGATGCCACGGGCGAGCGAGTTGGCCGGCGTTTCCTCGGCAACGAGGGTCACCTGCCTCAGGTGCGAATCGGAGCTCGAAACAAGACTGATCGTGGCGCTATACCCCGGCAGGACGTACTGCACGCCGCCGAGCACCGCAAGCGCGCTGCCGCAGGTCGCGGCGTCGTACGGGAAGCAGCGCATCCGCGCGAGTTCGATCCGGTCACCCTGCCGACGTCGTAGATCAGGCCATCATTGTTTGCGTAAAAGCCGAATGATCCGAGTGGCTGCGCAACCCGTGCCAAATCGGGGACGATCATGACAAGCGCCCAGAGCAGGAGCCCAATGAGTAGGGGTCGGTGACGGGCCATAGGCTCGTTCGCGCTGGCGGGTCGCAACAATGTAGCGAACCGGTTGCGCGCGTCGAGTCGAGGATTGCGATGGCTATTCATGCAGGGCGTTTGGTATGCTGGCAAAGAAGGCGAGGAATTCGATGAGCGGTGCGCGTTGTCAATCTCCGAGGAGAAGCATAAGAATGACAGAAGAAAAAATACTTACCAAACATCCATTGGGTAAAAGCGGAAGAAATATCAGCAAGCATAAATATGAAACAATGAAGCAGGCTATCGTAGAAACCTTGCGAAATAAGGAGCTGACTCACACCGAACTCTTCAATCAGCTCAACAAGAGCTTGAAGGGCAAATTTTCAGACAACATAAGCTGGTATGCAGAAACCGTCAAACTCGACCTGGAAGCCAGAAAGAAAATAGAGCGAACTTCTTCAAAACCTCAAAAATATCGCCTTAAATAGTCATGGAACGAAAATGGACAGGCGCAAGCTCGGCAGCACCGGATTAGAAGTCGCGCCGCTCGCCTTCGGCGGTAACGTTTTCGGCTGGACGGTGGACGAGGCAACGTCGTTCAAGCTCCTCGACGCGTTCGCCGGCGCAGGCTTCAACCTTATCGACACCGCGGATTCGTATTCGCGCTGGGTGTCGGGCCATCAGGGCGGCGAATCCGAGACGATCATCGGACGCTGGATCGCGCGGCGCGGGCGGCACGACGACGTGATCATCGCGACCAAGGTGGGCTCCGACATGGGGCAGGGGCACAAGGTGCTCCGCAAGGACTACCTCCTGCAGGCGGCCGAAGCGTCCCTGCGCCGTCTTCAGGTCGACTGCATCGATCTCTACCAGTCGCACTGGGACGACGAGAACACGCCTTTCGAGGAAACGCTCGGCGCCTACGAGCGGCTCATCCGACAGGGCAAGGTCAAGGCGATCGGCGCTTCGAACTATTCGGCCGCGCGTCTTGCGCAGGCGCTCGAGGTGAGCAAGGCGCGGGGGCTGCCGCGCTACCAGACGCTGCAACCGCTTTACAACTTGTACGATCGCGACAGCTTCGAAGGCGAGTTGCAAGCGTTGTGCGCGCGCGAGAACATCGGTGTGATCACGTATTTCTCGCTCGCCGCCGGATTCCTCACCGGCAAGTACCGGTCGGAAGCGGACTTCGGCAAGAGCGCGCGTGGACCCGGTATGAAGAAGTATCTGAACCCGCGCGGGACGAGGATACTGGACGCGCTCGACGAGGTTGCGCGCCGCTACAACGCGACGCCGGCTCAGGTCTCGCTCGCGTGGCTGATGACGCG
>VBCS01000468.1 GCA_005888955.1 Betaproteobacteria bacterium | reverse complement strand
TGCAGCACTCCCCAAGAACTACAGAGTGAGGCCTCTGCCCGCGCAGGAGGCGCACCGAGAGGCAACTCCCCCAAGTTCGCTGCTCGGCAAGGCACTGGGAGTATTTGGAGGATCGCGCCCAGTCCGTTCCGGCTCGGAGAGGCCGCTTAACATCGCCGTCATCGGCACGGGCGGTGGCGCGATGGCGGCCGCCATCGCTGCGGCGGAACGCGGTGGCCAGGTCACGCTCATTGAGCGCGGCACCATCGGTGGTACGTGCGTCAACATCGGCTGCGTGCCCTCGAAGATCATGATTCGCGCGGCGCATTTCGCCCACGCACGCCGGGGAAGTCCCTTTGATGCCGGGATCAGCGCGAGCGTGCCGCAGATTAACCGCAAGGTGCTGCTGGCACGGCAGCAAGGCCTTGTGGACGAGCTGCGTGAGGCCAAGTACGAGGCGATCATCGAGAACAACCCTAACATTACGCTGCTGCACGGAGAGGCGACTTTCAAAGACACCCACACACTGAAAGTAAGACTCGAGAACGGCGCAGAGCAGATCATGGCCTTCGATCGCGCCCTGATCGCCGCCGGCGCGCGCCCGGCCATTCCGGCGATTCCCGGATTGGAAGACACGCCCTACTGGACCTCCACCGAAGCGCTCGTCAGCGAGAAGATTCCGTCGCACCTGTTGGTGATCGGCTCATCGGCCGTTGCAGCAGAGCTGGCCCAGGCGTATTCGCGGCTGGGCAGCCAGGTGAGCCTCATCGCCCGCAGCACCCTGTTCTCTCGCGAGGACCCGAGCATTGGTGAAGCTCTGGTACAGGTGTTCACGGATGAGGGCATTCGGGTATTGCGGCAGACACAGACACATTCCGTCGCGCACATGAATAGCGAGTTCGTGCTCGAGACTTCCGCGGGGAGGTTGCAGGGCGATGCCCTATTGGTTGCGACGGGCCGCGCGCCAAATATCGAGCCGCTGAATCTGGGGAGTATCGGCGTCAAGACCAGCAAGGGGGGCGTGATCGCGGTCAACGAGCACCTGCAGACTAGCGTCCCACACATTTACGCGGCCGGTGACTGCACCGACCAGCCGCAGTTCGTTTACGTCGCGGCGGCTGGCGGCTCGCGCGCGGCCGAGAACATGACCGGCGGCGACGTGACGCTGGACCTGCGCAGCATGCCCACGGTGGTGTTCACGGATTCGCAGATCGCCACGGTGGGCCTGTCTGAAGCTGAAGCACATGTGAAAGGCATCGAAACTGACAGTCGCACGCTCGCGCTCGACAATGTGCCGCGCGCACTCGTCAATTTCGACACGCGCGGCTTCATCAAGATGGTCACCGAGGCTGACAGTCGTCGGCTGCTGGGCGTGCAAGCGGTCGCCGCACAGGCGGGCGAGCTGATCCAGGCGGCAGCACTTGCCATTCATCGCAACATGACCGTCGCCGATCTCGGCGCGCAGCTCTTTCCTTATCTAACGATGGTCGAGGGCCTGAAGTTGTGTGCTCAGACCTTCACCAAGGACGTGAGACAGCTCTCCTGCTGCGCAGCCTGACTACAGGTAGGCAAGTCAGTGGCGATTCGTCGCGTAACCCAAGGAGTCAGCCCGTGATGCAAACAGATGAACTTGGCAAATTCCTCAGGGAAGTGATGCCGAGACTCAACGCAGAGGAGCGCATCGTCGCTCTGGAGATCTATAAGGCCCTCGCAGCGAGTGGCACGATCTCTGTGGCCGTGCTCAGTGAGCGCACCCGACTCGCCCCTTCGAGAGTCGAGGCGATTGTATCGTCGCAAACCGGTGTGTTCCGCGATGAGAGAGGCGATGTCGTCGGCTTCTGGGGGCTCACTGCGCAGCGGGTCAGCAAGCACGTGCTTCGCATCAACGGTCAGACCCGCTACGCCTGGTGTGCCTGGGATTGCCTGTTCATACCGGGGATTCTCGGCCAGTCTGTACAGGTGCAGTCGGTCTGCCATGAGACCGGCACCCCCATCGAGCTGATCGTTGCGCCGCACTCGGTCGAGCAAGTACGGCCCGCCTCGACGGTACTGTCGATGCGGCTTCCACCTGCGGATGACTGGCGGCAGGACGTCGTGTCCAGCTTCTGTCACTTTGTTCACTTTTTCAGGAACGACGAGGCCGCTCAGAAGTGGGCGGCGACGCGGCTCGGAATGCGCGTCATCAGCCTCGATGAGGGTCTTGAGCTCGGGCGCATG
>VBCS01000467.1 GCA_005888955.1 Betaproteobacteria bacterium | reverse complement strand
TGCACAAAGGAGCGTCATGACCCATCTTCTGATCGTCGACGACGAGCCTCACGTTCTGAGCGCACTGCGGCGGATGTTGCTCAACGCCGCAGCGCTCCCGGCGTTGCCCGATCCTCAGCTGACAGCGTGCACCTCGCCGGTCAAGGCGCTCGAGCACGTGGCCAACCATCACGTCGATCTCGTGATCTCCGATTACCGCATGCCGGTAATGGACGGCGTGTCGTTTCTGACGCGCGTGAAGGAGCTGCAGCCGGATACGGCGCGGATCATCCTGAGCGCGTGTGCAGACATGGAAGGAATCGTCCGTGCCATCAACGAAGCAGGCATCTTCCGGTTCGTAAGCAAGCCGTGGTCGGACGCCGAGCTGAAGGCAATAGTCATGCAGGTGCTCGCGCATCGCGAGTTGCTCGTCGAGAATCGCCGCCTTGCCGACCAGGTGCGCTGCCAGGAAGGTGTCATCTCGAGGCAGCAACTCGAGCTGGCGCGGCTCGAAGCCGAAAGTCCGGGCATCACGCGAGTACGCTGGACTGAAGACGGCGGCGTACTGCTCGAGGATTAAAGTGGGTCCTTCCCTGCGCCGGCCCGGGCGCGGTCGCGCCGGATCCGTCCCGCGGCCCACGTCTCCAAGGCAGCGATGAGCGCGTCTCCTCTCGGCTCCGGTGCCGGCAAGCTGGGCGACTACGGGTGGATTTACGCGCTCTATGAGCTCGGCCAGACCGCCGCCAGCGGGGCGGCGCCGCTGCAAGTGCAGCAGGACATCCTCGAGCACATCGTCTCGGGCTTCGATGCACAAAGCGGATCGATTGCTCTCTGTGTCGAGGGGACCGAAGACCTGCTTGAAATCGCGGCCGGCATCGATCTGCCGCCCGGCGTCGTTGGCAGCCGCCTCCCGCGCGGCGCCGGCGTATTCGGCCACGTCGTGGCGACTGGCGAGCCGCTGCTGATCAACGGCGATGTCGCCGAGACCGGGCTGCCGCTGCGGACGCATGAACGTCGGGATCGGCTGACGCATTCCGCAATGTGCTGGCCGCTGCGTGTCGCTGAGCGAATCATCGGCGCGATCGCGGTCAATAGAGCTCCCGGACATCCCAAATACAAGATCGACGATCTCGATCGCGGGCAGACGATGACCAGCTTGCTCGCTCTGGTCATCGCCAATCACCGGATGCATGTCGAACGAGCCAACCGGATCGTCGAGCTGTCGACGCTCAACGCGACGATGCAACGTATGAACGAGGCGCTCGAGGAAGCGCAAGACCAGTTGGTCCAATCGGAGAAGATGGCGTCGATTGGGCAGATCGCAGCAGGAGTCGCCCACGAGATCAACAATCCGATCGGCTACGTGCTGTCGAACCTCGGCACGCTGGACTCTTACCTCGCGAGCCTATTCGGGTTGCTCGAAGCCTACACCGAATCCGAATGTCCGTCGTCCGTCTCGCAGCAAGCTTCGCTAGCTCGCGTACGTGCGCTGCGCGAAAGCGTTAATTTCGAATTTCTGCGCGGCGATATCGTCGCGCTCCTCGCCGAGTCGCGCGACGGCATCTTGCGCGTCAAACACATCGTGCAGGACCTCAAGGACTTCTCGCGCGGCGGTGTGGACGACGTGTGGGAAGTCGTAAACCTGCACGACGCCATCGATCGCACGCTCAACATCGTGCGCAACGAAGTCAAATACAAAGCGCGCATCGAGACGCGCTACGGCAATTTGCCCGACGTCGAGTGCATCCCGTCGCGGCTCCACCAGGTGTTCCTCAACCTGATCGTCAACGCCGGCCAGGCGATCGATGCGAGCGGGACGATCACGATCTCGACCGGCGCCAGCTTGAGCGAGATCTGGATTCGTTTTGAGGACACGGGCTGCGGCATTCCCAAAGAGCACCTCTACCGGATCTTCGAGCCGTTTTTCACGACCAAGCCGGTCGGGCAGGGGACCGGTCTCGGCCTCTCGGTGTCCTACTCGATCGTGCGCCGGCACGGAGGATCGATCGAGGTTGAAAGCGAAGTCGGCCGCGGATCGCGGTTCACGATCCGTCTACCGGTACGGCAACCGTGCCCGCAGCTTGCGCAAACCGACGCGGTCAGCGCGGCGGAGCCGGTATAGACCACGCCAGCTGACAGCTGAGCCGCGCCGGCCGCCGCCTGCAATCCGCGCGCGACGGCACGTGGGCGCAGGGGTGCAGGGGATGGCGGCTGCCAAAGCTTGAATCGCCTCGATTTGCCCTCATAGTTCGCGTATGCGGATTTTTGAGCAGCTTCCAGCTGTCACACCGTGCGCGCGGCCTAAGAAGGGCTAAGTCGTGAACGATAACCTGCACGTCGTCTGCCCGCACTGCCATACGACCAACCGGCTGCCGCGCGCTCGCCTCGACCAGGGCGCGCAATGCGGCCAGTGCAAGCAGGCGCTGCTCGAAGGGCGTCCGTTCGAGCTTACCAAGGCGGGCTTCGACCGCCATCTCGCCAAGAACGATCTGCCGCTGGTGGTCGATTTCTGGGCACCGTGGTGCGCGCCCTGCCGCATGATGGCGCCGGCGTATGAAGAAGTCGCCACGCGGCTCGCGCCCGGCGTGCGGCTCGCCAAGCTCGATACCGAGGCCGAGCCGGAGATTGCTGCTCGCTTTGGCATCCGCAGCATACCGACGCTGATCGCATTCAAGAACGGACGCGAAGTCGCGCGTCGATCGGGCGCAAGCGATGTATCCGGGCTGCTCGGGTGGATCAAGGCCAGTGTCTAGCCGTATGGAGCCGTATGTCGTCGCGTAATCCGACCGACTGGATGTGGGCGCAGGCCATCGAGCTGCTGGAGCAAGCCGAGCGCATGCATCGGCAGTTCTTCCGCCTGGCTTCTTCCGAGCGGACTCAGGCTGTCTGGGAGCCGCCCGTGGACATGTTCGAGGACGAACGCGAGGTCATCATCGTCGTCGCGCTTCCGGGTGTGCCCGCGGAGCGCATTCAGGTCACGACCGAGGCGGGTCTGCTGGTGATCCGCGCCGAAAGCCCGCTTCCGTTTTCCGGCTCGCGCCGCGCGGTGCGGCAGCTCGAAATTCCCTACGGCTACTTCGAGCGGCGCATCCCGCTGCCGGAGGCGCGGCTGGAAACCGGCACGCGCGAGCTTTTGGATGGCTGCCTGATATTGAGACTGCGCAAGATCGGCTAACGACAACCATGAACGAAGAGACACGACCCAACACCGATCCCGTCACCGCGGACGCGGGTACGCGCGTCGACGGTTCGGCGACCACGGCACAACCGGGGCGCGAAGCGATGTCACGCCCGCTGCCCGAGGATGCGCTGATCATCGTGCCGGTGCGCAACGTCGTGCTGTTTCCCGGCATGGTTATTCCGTTAATGGTGGGCCGGGAGCGCTCGCGCGCTGCCGCGCAGGAAGCCGCGCGGCTGCAGCGCCCGCTCGGCGTCCTGCTGCAAAGCAAGACCGACGTCGAAGAGCCGGGCCCCGACGACCTGCACTGGGTCGGTACGACGGCCA
>VBCS01000466.1 GCA_005888955.1 Betaproteobacteria bacterium | reverse complement strand
CGGCACCAATGCCGTCCTCGCCTCGCACCGCGGCGACGAAATCGGTCACTTCGGCGCTGTAAGTATCCAGCATTTGGACCGATGGAAACGAGAGCGTCCGGCCCTGGTGCATCGTGAGCGTCGCCGGACCTGACAGGGTGTCGTCGGCACGGACCCAACCCGCGCTTCCGTAAACCTCGATCCGGCTTCCCGGGCTGTCGTTGGCGCAGCTTGTCTCCATGATTCCGATCGCGCTTTCTCCCAGCCGCACCAGCACCGCAGCGCTGTCCTCCGTCGGAAGATCGAACTGCTGCGAAGCGAGCAGTGCGCCGGCCAATGTTCCCTCGACGCCGCACATCCACAGCATGAGATCGAGCAAATGCGAGCCGATGTCGTTGATCACCCAGCCGCCGCTTTCCGAACCCGAGCGCCGCCATTGCGGCGGACCCGAGGGATCCATGTCCTCGAAATACGGGTAGCGCCAGAAGCGGTGGATGCGGAAATAGCCGATCCTGCCGACGAGGTCCGAAGCGATCCATTCGCGGATCTGCCGATGCGCGGGTCGAAACCGGTGCTGGCAGCCCACGCGCAGCGTGATGCCCGCTCCGCTTGCAGCCTTCCCGGCCTGTTCGGCATCCTCGCGAGTCGTTGCGAGCGGTTTTTCGACAAGGACGTGTTTCCCGGCCGCTGCGCACCGCGCTACCTGCTCGGCGTGCAGGTGATTCGGCGAGCAGATCCATACGGCGTCGATGTCGCGGTCGCCCAGCATTTCTTCCAGATCGCGATAGCTGCGCGCGGAGGCGTGTTGTTGCGCAAATTGCGCGCTGCGCTCGGGCGCGCTGCCGGCCGCCCCGAGGAGTGATACCTCAGGGTTTCGCTTCAGCACCGGCGCGGCGACGCGGCTCGCATGGCCGGAGGTGCCGACGATGCCGAACCGGACAGCGGGCATTGGTCGATTACTAGCTAAATATCGAGGCGGTAGAAGGTCGTTGCGGTGTCGTGAAACAGCGCCGACTTTTCGGTTGCGGAAGCGCCGGAAGCAATGCGCTTGAACGCGTTCCAGAGCACCGGGTAGCTGAACATGGCCTTATCGACCGGAAAATTGCTCTCGAACATGCACCGCGCAGCGCCAAAAAGTTGCACGCAGTTTTCCACGTAGGGGCGCCAGCTGGACGCCAACTTTTCCGAGGACGGCGGCAACGCCTCTTTGTGAAAATCGAAACCCATGATGGCCATGCCGAGGCCGCCGAGCTTCACATGCACATTAGGGCATCGGGCCAGTTCCGTCATAGCGGCGAGCCAGGCCGGAAATACCTCGTCGCGCTTCCCCCGATACGGTCCGACGCCGAGTGGCCCACCGAAGTGGTTGAGGACGATGGGCGCCTGCGGAAACGCGCGCGCCAGGTCCGTCAGCTCCGGGATCTGGGTGTGGTAAAGCCACGCATCGAACGTGAGATTCATCGCCGCCAGATGGGCGAAACCCTTGCGGAACACCGGGTCGGCCATCTGCCGCGCCGGCGGCCGCGACAGCAGGCTCGCATTCAATTCGTCGTGCCGGGCGGTGATATGCCGGATTCCCCTGAAGCGGCCACCGCCGGCGTCGATGTGCGCGCCCAGAACCTCCGCCACCTTGTCGCCCAGCGCAAGGTCGGCAGCACCAACAATCCCGGCGCAGGCGTGCGTCTTGAGCTTTCTCCGCTCCGCCTCCCGCGCGATGCCTGCCACGAACTCCGTTTCGCCCACGGGCCTCAGCGCTTCCGGTCCCGTGGTGCGGTAACCGTATCCGCATTGCACGAACACGGTCGCGACGACGTTATGGCCGGAGCCCGTATCTGCAAGGAGCTCGTCCAGAAAATAGCCGCCGCCGCGGTCCCACAGGTGGTGATGGGCATCGACGATCGGAAGGCCGGGTTCGAGTATCTCCTCGCGGTGCTGGGTAAGCCACGCCGGGTCGAGCTCGGCGTGCGCGATTTTCGGCAGTTCGGAAACGGCCACGTTTACGCCGCGATCACCGGAGCGTCGCCCACGACCGTGGTCCGGTGCATCACGCGGCGCTCCCTCGGATCGAAGGCAGTCACCTGGTGCATGGTGCAGCGGTTGTCCCACATCAGCACATCATCGGTCTCCCAGCGATGCCGATAGACGAACTGGGGCTGACCCGCGAACTCGGCGAGCTCGGCGATGAATCTCTTCCCCGCCTCGGGCGACATGCCTTCCACTTCGTCGTTGTAGATCGGGCTGATGTAGAGCGACTTGCGCTCCGTGACGGGGTGGATGCGCACCATCGGCTGCCACACCGGCGGCACCGCAGCGCGCTCTTCCGGCGTCATCGGTTTCAACGTTTGTCCCGTATAGACGCTGAGGTAATCGAAATCGTGGCGCGCCTTGCGGCCCTCCACCTGGCGCTTGAGCTTCTCCGGCAGCGCCTCGTATACCAGGTACATGTTGGTGAACTCGGTCTCGCCGCCGGTGCGGCTGACTTCCACGCCGTGCAGCAGCGCGCCGGTGCAGGGAATGGTTCGGTAGCTGCTGTCGGTATGCCAGTACTGCGCAGCCGAGAGCTGGCGCACCGTCGGATGGTCCGGCGGCATCAGCTTGCCCTCGTCGTCGACGTTCGAGACGCGGAAGATCTCGCGCACGCGCTTCGACTTGATGATGCTCTGGTGAAAGATCTCCGGCTCGCCGAAGTTGCGCGTGAAGGCGACGTGCTGCTCGTCGGTGACGTGCTGCTCCGGAAAGACGATGACGAGATATTGCATCCACGCGTCGTGCAATTCCTTGAATGTCGCAGGATCCATCGGCTTGCTCATGTCCACGCCGCGCACTTCGGCGCCGAGCGCTGGATTCAAGGGACGGACCTGCAACCGGGTTTGAGTCTGGGCTAGAGCCATGGCTTCTCCTTGGCAATCATTCGTCGGCGAACTCGAAACCCAGAGCTCGCGTGAAATAGTAGATCCCGCCGTCCTGCACGATAAGGAACATCGCGGACTTGCTGCCGCCGTTGTGGTGGGAATGCACCGAAGTGGCAGGTGTAACCGTGGTCGCCCATTGCGACCAATCCTTGCGCCGACCGTCGACAATCGAATAGCAGTTCTCGCCCTGGATCACGAGCGACACCGCTACGGAGTTATGCCGGTGCGGGCGTTGTGACTTGCCGGCGGGGAGCGAGTTCATCGCAACCGTCAGCGTCGGCAAAACGTTGCGGATCGCTTCCTGACGATCGGAAGAAAAAATCAGCGCGGAGCCCGCGATATCTTCGCCGCGTCCAACCTGGTACAAAAGCTCGATCTGCCGCTGCACCTCGTCCGCGGGGAAATGAACCAGATCGGTGGGTGCCTGGCCTTGCTGCGGCGGGGCCAGGTTCTCGAAGGCGAGCTGCGGCTCGTTGGTGACGATCCATAGCACCGCGTCGGCAGGACCTGCACGATGTTCGTGCTTGCAGCCGCCCGGCAGCACGAAGGTATCGCCGGGATTCCACTCGATGCGTTCGGTGCCGCACAGGGTCGACCCTTTCCCCGCGATCACGTAGGCGATGACCCCGCTCGCGGCGAAATTGGTCTCCAGCGTTTCGCCGGCGCGTATGCGCGCATAGCGCGCAAGGACGAGCGGCGTCGTCGCGGGAAAGTCGCAACCGAGCCCCTTCGAACGGTCGCAGGCGATCAGGCTCGTGGGCGTATCGCGATCCAACGCCTTCGCAGGCTCGGCGGTGAAGCTTTCGTCCGGGACGGGCGGCAGCTGCAGGTTGAAAGCGTTGCCGGTGTTGAAGTACAGCGCGCGCGCTTCGGCCTTGGACTTCGGTGCTGATGCCCGTTGCGCGGGTAGATCCGCGATGGACAGCGGCAACGGCTCTTTGGACATCGGTTTTTCCTCCTGCTCGGTAGCCTGCCACGATAATGCCCGCGCAGTCCGATATCAAACGATAAGTTCTTATGGATATCGATTAGCGGTATTTGTACATTCAGTCCTCGAAGCCATCCTGCGTGCTGCGCGGCGCGGGGCGCGTGCCGGGCGGTTCGCCGTCGATCCAGGCGGGAAACAGCGCCTGAAGCGCGCCTGCGGGGGCGCGCCGCACGAGTTGCCGCGCCTGGCACTGCCCAGACCGGATGGCCTCGGCAAGCGTCAGCACAGGGGTGAAGCAGCAATCCGCGGGCTCGAATCGCGCAATGCATTGCTCGAGATCGAACCCCGCGAAAAAACGGTCCAGCTCGGCGATCAAGCTGCGCTGCGGCAGCGGATCGGCTTCTCGGCTGATCCATTCCGGCCGCCCCGCGGCCTCGCAGAAACGCTTCCAGAACGGGCCGCCGGCCGCGCCGAGGGCGACGAGATGTCCGTCGCGCGTCCTGTAAGCCCGGTACCAGGCAGCGCCATCGTTCAGGTAGGTCTCCTCGGGGCCGGGCGAATAGCCGCGCTCGCCATAGTCGGCCACCTGAAAGCTCTGCAGCGGCCAGACCGCATCCGCGAGCCCGATGTCGATCTCGCATCCGCGCTCGGTGCGATCGCGCTCGCGCAGCGCGCCGAGAATCGCGATGACGGCGAACAGCGCGCCAGCGTCGTCCGCCAGCGGCGGATCGAAATAGGCCCCGGTGCCGCGGCCGTTGCGGAAAAGGATCCCGGTGAGCGCGAGGTAATTGGCGTCGTGTCCCGCGGCGCGCGCGAGCGGCCCATTGGCGCCATAGCCGGAAAGCGCGCAGTACACCAGCCGCGGGTTGGCCTTCGATAGGGTCTCATAGCCGACGCCGAGCCTTGCCATCACGCCAGGACGGAAAGTCTCGAGGAGCACATCCGCCGATTCGGCGAGGCGCAGAAATTTCGTCCGCATGGCGGCGTTCTTGAGATCCATGCGGCGTACTTTCTTGCCCGCGTTCAGCGCCCGATAGAAGATGGGCTGACCCGCGGCATCGCGCGGCCCCAAGTGCTGCATGTCGTCGCCGTCGGGCCCTTCGATCTTGAGCACCTCGGCGCCCATGTCGGCGAGCAGCATCGCGGCGAAAGGACCGGGCCGGTAGCGCGACAGATCGAGTACGCGCACCCCGGCGAGCCATCCGTTCAATCGGGACACGGGCGTCCTTTTCAGCGCGGGGCGCGCCCCTTCTGCCCGAACACGGCGCGTACGGGTTGCGCAACCTTGTGGTCGCCGTTCGAAAGTCGAGTTACGTCGGCCACGATCGAAGCGATCTCGGCAATCGCCGGATCGACGCTTTCGAGCCGCGTGGCGACGAAGAACTTGAGCGTAGCGAGCGGCGGGGCCGCGATCGGCGCCTGCAAAATGCCGGCTTCGACATCCGCGGCGACGAAGTAGGCGGGGACCAGGCACGCGCAGAGCCCGGCGCGCGCAACGTGGAGCATGGTCATCAGGTTGTTGCAATAGCTCACCCGCGTGGGAACGACCGCGCCTTCGGCGAACCATTCCTGCAGCATCGCATAAAGCCGGGCCTCTCGCGGCAAGCTGATGATCGGCAGCGCAACCACGTCTGCTGGACTGACTATAGCTTGTCCGCCGAAGAGCGATGGAGCGCCCACCCAAGTTACCGCCATCGCCCCGATGGGCACAAAATTGAGCTCGGTCGCCTCCACCCGTCCGCCGAAGAGGCCGACATCTATCGCGCCGCGCGTGAGCTTGCGTACGAGGTTCATGTTGAGATCGATATCGAACTCGACATCCAAGTCGGGATACCGGCGCTTGAGCTCGTTGATGATGGCGACCAGCGAGCGCGTCGCGATGGCCTCTCCCAGACCGATCTTGATCACTCCCTGCACCATGTCGGGCCTGCCGGCGGCAAGCCTGAGGCGCGCGGCTTCGGCCACCACCTTTTCCGCATGCACCAGCAGCTCGCGCGCCTTGACGGTGAGCTGAACCTGCCGGCCGATGCGGTCGAACAACGCCACCTCGAGCTCTTCTTCGAGCTCGCGGATGCGCGCCGACACGCTTGCTTGCGAGGTATGCAGGCGCTCGGCGGCAGCGCTGAACGTGCCGAGCTGCGCGATCCAGTAGAAGGTCTCGAGCTGGCGAATGTTCATTAGGTTCGTTAAAGCACGGCCACGGGAGAGAGGGGACTCCCCGTACCGCCCACGATCGGCAAAGGTGAAGCAATGAACAGGAACTCGCTCGCGCCGCTCTTCGCCAGCGGCTCCAGCACCAGCCCCTCGATCAGCGCGACGCCATAGCCGCGCAACACGCACTGGTGCACGGGGAACACCTGTCCCGCCG
>VBCS01000462.1 GCA_005888955.1 Betaproteobacteria bacterium | reverse complement strand
AAAGCCCGTCCGTCCCCGGCCGGATCGGCACCCATTCGTCGGCGATCGCGGAGTAGCCGGTGCGCACCGGATTGATCGAGACGAATTTCGCGCCGCGCCGCTTCAGCTTGTCCAGGCCGATCTTGATCGGGTTCGATGAATGGTCCTCGGCTACGCCCCAAAGCAGGAAATACTTCGCATGATCCCAGTCGGGCGCGCCGAATTCCCAGAACGAGTAGCCGATCGTATACAGCCCGGCAACCGCCATGTTGACCGAGCAGAAGCCGCCGTGCGCGGCCCAGTTCGGCGTGCCAAACTGCTGCGCCCAGAGGCCGGACAGCGCCTGCATCTGATCGCGCCCGGTGAAGAACGCAAGCTCGGCTGGGTTCGTCGAGCGGATTTTCGCGAGGCGCCGGGTGAGGATATCGAGCGCTTCGTCCCATTCGATCTCGACGAAGTCACCCGCGCCGCGCTCGCTCCCGGGCCGGCGCATAAGCGGCTTGCGCAATCGCGCGGGCGAGTACTGCTTCATGATCCCCGCCGCGCCCTTGGCGCAGAGCACGCCTTGGTTGACCGGGTGGTTACGATTGCCCTGGATGAAGCGGATCTTGCCGTTTTCGAGCGTGACCTTGATGCCGCAGCGACAGGCGCACATGTAGCAGGTCGTGAAGTTGGTCTGCTGGCGCGAATGATCCTCGAAGAGGATGGAGCGAGTCATGAGGCGAAGCCGGTGTACGGGTGAATCAAGGCATGGTTCCGGTCTGGTACTTTAACACTCTCGGTCCTTCCTTCACTCGTTAAGCCCCTCACTGCACCATCTCGAGCAGCCGCAGGCGCTGCACCTTGCCCGACGGGCCCTTGGGCAGCGCGGCGACAAAGCGAAGCAGGCGTGGCGTTTTGTAGCGCCCGAGTTGCGCCAGACAATGCGCACGCAATTCCGCCTCGTCGCAACACGCGCCGGGTTTGAGCACGATACAGGCAAGGATGTCCTGGCCATAATTCGGATCGGGAATGCCGACTGCCGCGGCCTCGAGCACCGCCGGATGGCGCAGTAGCGCTTCGTCGATCTCGCGCGGCGCGATGTTCTCGCCGCCTTTGATGATCAACTCCTTGCGCCGGCCGGTGATGAAATAAAAACCCTCGTTGTCCCGATAGCCCAGGTCACCCGTGGCAAGCCAGCCGTCGGGCGAGACCGCCTGCGCGGTGAGCTCTGCGTTGCGGTAATAGCCGATCATGACGGTGTCCCCGCGCAGCTCGATCTCGCCCTGCTTCCCCGTGCCGAGCACGGTGCCGTCGGCGGCGACAATGCGCGCCTCGACGCCAAGCGGCTGACCGGCGGAGCCGTACTTCCGCCGGCTCGGCTCGAGTGGATTGGCGAACGCGACCGAGGCCGTTTCGGTCAGGCCCATCGCCTCGATGACCGAAATCCCGAAGCGCGCCTCGAACGCCCGGTGTTGCTCGAGAGGCAGCGGCGCGGAAGCCGACCGGCCGAACCGAATCGCGCGACACGCCGCCACCTGCGCCGATGTCAGGTCCGCGCCGTTGAGCAGGTAGGCGATGATCGTCGGCACCATGTTGAGCCACGTCGGCCGATAGCGCTCGACCAGCGTCCACCACTGCGACACGCTGAACCGGTGCGGCATGACGATGCTGCCGCCCGAGACGACCGGGCTCACCGTCGCGATGCACTGGCCGTTGATGTGATACAGCGGCAGCGAGGAAAGCACGCGATCTGCCGACGTCATCGCTTGCGCCTCCACGACAGCCCGGCCGGCGCACACCATGTTCCAATGCGACAGAGCGACGCCCTTGGGCTCTCCGGTCGTGCCCGAGGTGTACATCAGCATCGCCGGCGTTTGCGGATCGACTGCGGCGAGCGGCGCCGGTGCTTGCCGTGGCAGCTCCACGCGGTCGGGGTCGGTCGGGTACACAGGCGCCAGGTTGTCCGGGCGGCGAAGGAGCGCGCGCAGGCGGCCGACAAACTCCGGCGCCGCGAAGATGAGCCGCGTTCCCGAATGCGCCAGCGTGTATTCGAGCTGCGCATCCTGGGCGAGCAGGTTGATCGGCGAGACGATATAGCCCGCGTACATCGCGCCCAAGAAAATGCTCGCCGCGGCGACGCCGTTGGGCAGCATGAACGACACGACCGATCCCGGCGGGATACCCTCGTGAGCGAGGTACGCACCCAGCTCCGCGCCGACTCGAGCAAGATCGCCGTAAGTCAGGACCGCGTTCGGCTCCGGGGCGAGGACGCAAGGGGCGTCAGGACGCGCCGCGGCGTGCGTGTCGATCGCATCGCGGAACGTGCGCATCGATTCGCGCCGCTCAGGCGCCAGGCCGGCGCCCGGATTTGCGTACGTATTTGCGCAAATAAGCGCCGAACAGGGCCTCTTCGGTGGGCTCGCTCACGAGCTCCGGCGCGAGCGGCCGCACGACCCGCGTGATGTTGAGGAAGTGCCGGTAATTCAGATTGTCCGAGATGCTGTTGCGGCCCCAGGTTCCGCAGCCCATCGACAGCGAAAAGGGCAACGCGTTGTCGAAGGACCCGCCGGTCGCGAAGCAGTGCGCCTGATTGACGATGACGCGGCACACCGGCAGCGCGAGTCCAAGCTCGACCGCGCGCTTTTCGTCGCGGGTGTGCAGGCCGATCGAATGACCCGCGCCCTGATGGCGCAGCAGCCGCTCCGCGAGCGCCGCCGCGGCAGCAAAGTCGGCGGCGCGGTACAACGCCAGCACGGGCGAGAGCTTCTCGCCGGAAAACGGATGCGCCGGGCCGACGCCCGCCTCGGCGACGATCAGGAAGCGCGCATCCAGCAGCGCCGGGCGCGCAAGCCCGGCGCGCAAGGCGATCGCGGAC
>VBCS01000465.1 GCA_005888955.1 Betaproteobacteria bacterium | reverse complement strand
CGCGCGAGTCGACCGCGGCAACGACGTCACACCGAAGAAACACGTACGACTGGCCTACACGCATTCTTCGCCGGAGGAGATCGACGAAGGGATCCGGCGCCTTGCCGGCGCGCTGCGCCGCTGCAGCGTCAGTCAGGCTGGCGCTCCGATCGAGCGGGCGGTGGCGCATTCGCATCCCACGATTGCGTAGCCGAAGGTTGCGTCGATGCGGGCCGCTGTGCTGAACCGCGTTTCCAGCGGCCTGCCGATGCGCCGGCTCGAGCCAGCACAGACCACTCCCGTCGAGCCGCACGCCGCGGCTCGCAAGAGTCCGGATCCGGCGCCGGCGTTTGTTGAATTCGAGAACGTTCAGAAGACTTACGACGGCGAGCACCTGGCGCTCGTCGATCTCAACCTCTCGATCTTCCAGGGTGAGTTCCTTACGCTCCTCGGACCGTCCGGATCGGGGAAGACGACGGCGCTCATGATGCTCGCCGGATTCGAGGTTCCGACTGCGGGAGGGCGTCGTGTTTCAGAACTATGCCCTCTTCCCGCACATGACCGTGGCGGAGAATCTTTCCTTCCCGCTCTCGGTCCGAAAGACGGGGCAAGCGGAGTTGAAAGACCGCGTCGCGCGTGCACTCGAGCTGGTTCAGCTTCAGGGATTCGATAATCGCCGCCCCGCCGAGCTGTCGGGCGGACAGCAGCAACGTATCGCGCTCGCGCGGGCACTCATCTTCGACCCCGTTCTCGTGCTGATGGACGAGCCGCTGGGCGCGCTCGACAAGCAGCTCCGCGAACAGTTGCAAATCGAGATCAAGCACATCCAGAAACATCTCGGGCTCACGGTCGTCTATGTCACTCACGATCAGACCGAAGCGCTGACCATGTCGGATCGGATCGCGGTGTTGAAGAACGGCTCGATCCAGCAGCTGGCAACGCCGGCGGATCTCTACGACCGACCGCAGAACGCCTTCGTGGCGCAGTTCATCGGCGAGAGCAACCGGCTCGGCGGCGTGCTCCGCGCGATCGACAGCGAGGGACGCTGCACGGTGGAGATCGCCGAGGGCCACACCCTCGAGGCGATGGCAGTCAATATCGGCCCTCTCGGATCACGCATCACGCTCTCGATCCGACCCGAGAGGGTGATCCTTCACCCCGCCGAAGGGCAATGCAAAAACATCCTCGTGGCGAGAGTCGAGGAGCTGATCTACCACGGTGATCATACCCGGGCTCGACTGCGGGTTCCTGGGAGCAGCGATTTTCTGATCAAGGTTCCAAACACCCCCGGTGAGGTAAACATCACTCCGGGAGACACGATTGAGATCGGCTGGCGGAGCGGCGATTGTCGCGCGCTCGATGCGCCGGCGAATTAATGAGCGGAGGACAGCCATGACACGCGAAACACCAGTCCGCAGCATAACTATCATAGGAATCGTTGCGCTGATGGTGCTCTTCGGCACATGCGCCGGAGCGCGCGACCTGACGGTGACCGCCTGGGGCGGAGCCAGCCAGGCGGCGGCGCAGAAGGTCTACTTCAAGCCTTTCGTCGACAAGACCGGCATCAAGCTGCAAGAGGATTCGTGGTCGGGCGGCATCGGCGTGCTGCGTACGAAAGTGCAGGGCGGCAATGCAAGCTGGGACGTCGTCCAGGTCGAGGTCGACGAGCTTATTCTCGGTTGCGAGGAGGGATTGTTCGAAAAGCTCGACTGGAGCCGTCTCGGCGGCAAGGATAAGTTCCTCGCGCCGGCGGTGAGCGACTGTGGCGTCGGCGCGGTAGTCTGGGCTAACGCGCTCGGCTATGACGGCGACCGGTTGAAAGACGGACCGAAGAGCTGGGCGGATTTCTGGGACGTCAAGAAATTTCCGGGCAAGCGCGGCATGCGCAAGGGGGCCAAATATACGCTCGAGATCGCGCTGCTGGCGGACGGGGTCAAGCCGCAGGACGTCTACAGAGTACTCGCCACGCCTGAAGGCCTCGATCGTGCGTTCAAGAAGCTCGACGAACTGAAACCGTCGATCATCTGGTGGACCAATGTCTCGCAAGTGCCCGACATGCTGGCCTCGGG
>VBCS01000098.1 GCA_005888955.1 Betaproteobacteria bacterium | reverse complement strand
GGCGGTTCAAGTCCGCGGCGATCGTCCTGGGATCGACCGAAGGCGGGAAGGTGACCTTGATCGCCGGCGTCACCTCGGATCTCACCGGCAAGATCAAAGCCGGCGACCTCGTCAACCACGTGGCTATCCAGGTCGGTGGCAAGGGCGGCGGACGACCGGATATGGCGCAGGCCGGCGGCACCAATCCTTCCGCACTGCCCGCCGCGCTGCAATCGGTGCGGTCGTGGGTGGCGGAACGGCTTTAGCAAGCCAAGCTCGCCGATGCCGCTGCGCCCCGACGCGACGCTCGACAAGTTCGTCAACCGCGGCGTCGGCCGCCTGCCGGGCTTGATCGGCGTGCGTTTCACCGCCGTCGCCGAGAACCGGATCGACGCGGAGCTCGACATCCGCCCCGAGCTCCTGGCGCCCAACGGCTACCTGCATGCCGCGACCGTGATTGCGCTCGCGGACACCGCCTGCGGCTACGGCTGTCTCGCGCATCTGCCCACGGGCGCGGAGAACTTCACGACCGTCGAGCTCAAGAGCAACTTCCTCGGTACCGCTGTGCATCTGGGCAATGCCACGCAAGTCTGGGACGCGATGGTTACGGATCGGGTACGAGGGCGCAAGGTCGCGCTCTTCCGCTGCACCCAGCTCATCCTCTGGCCGGAATCCGCGCGGCGGGCCTGATGCAAGCCGGCGCCGGCCGTCTGGACGCCGACGGGGCATCGCTAACCGTCTGTTCCATCACAATAACCTCCAATCGGGCCGCGTTTGTGCCGGGCGCGATGGGCCCTATGATGGTTGTCGTGTGCGGGAGAAACGCCCGCGAACCGATCGGCGGCGATGCGGTCTTTAAGCTGGCGGTCGTTCATCACCCACCCATTGCACAGCCCCCTTGGGGCTGCGACACGAAAGGAAGGCAAGTCGATGAGTGCAATACGATACGTGCGGCCATGGCTCGCGCTGGCGGCGACGCTCTCGCTGCTGATGGCGGCTCCGCTCGCCCGCGCAGACGGCATGACCTCCGAACAAGCGCAGGAAATGCTCAACGAGTTGAAGCAGATCCGGCAGACGTTGGAGAAGATGCAGTCTCCGCAGGCTGCGCCCGCTCCCGACGACAAGGTGAGCTACAAGTTCTCTCCCGGCGGTTTCTCGATGGGCGACGCCAAGGCGCCGCTGGTGCTGGTCGAGTACACCGACCTCCAGTGTCCGTTCTGCCAGCAATTCCACAACACCGCGTTCGCGCAGATCAAAGCCAACTATATCGACACGGGCAAGGTCCGCTTCGTGAGCCGCGATTTCCCGCTCGATTTCCACGACAACGCGCGCCGAGCCGCGACGGCCGGGCGTTGCGCCGCCGAGCAGGGCAAGTACTGGGAAATGCGTCACGTGATGATTGTCAACGCGGAAGCGCTCAAGGCCGACAATCTCGCCACCTACGCCGGCACCGTCAAACTCGACGTCCCCAAGTTCAAGAGCTGCCTCGAATCGGACAAGTTCAAGGCACAGATCGATCAGGACGTCGCCGAGGGCGGCGTGGCCGGAGTGCAGGGGACGCCGTCGTTCGTGATCGGGCGTCTGGAGAACGACAAGCTCCAGGGTGTGCGCATGGTCGGCGCGATGCCTTACGCACAGTTCGACGCCAAGATCCAGGAGATGCTCGGAGAAACCGCGAAGAACGCGAAGAACTAGCCCCGCTTCGCAACGCCAGCGCGGCCCGTCCGCGTCCGTCGCTCGAGAAGCGGCGAACGCGGTGCGGGCCGCATGTTTTCTCCGGGCGGGCGCGGGTCCGGGGCCCATCGATAGCGTCCGTGTGAAGTAATCCAATGCGCTGGCTGCTGCTCGCGTTCGCGCTCGGAGTGCTGGCGCTGCAGCAGCAAGCCGACCTGCCGTCCGCGACGCATGCAACGTGGAGCGCGCTTCCCTTGGTGCTGGCGCTGCTTGCGTCGATCGCGTCTCGTTACACGAATGCGTCTGTCCGCCGCGCGGCGCGTTACCTGGCGATCTTTTCGGCAGCCGTCGCCGTCGGGCTGGGGGGCTTCTACTACGCAGCATGGCGCGCCCAGGTCCGGCTCGCCGACGAGCTGCCCACCGCCTGGGAAGGCCGCGACATCGATATCGTCGGCGTCATCGACGAGCTGCCGCAAGTCGCGGCGCGAGGGGCGCGTCTGGCGTTCGCGGTCGAGCGAGTCGTCACTCCCGGCGCGGTCGTGCCGTCGCGGCTCTCGCTCGGCTGGTATGGATCGTGGCGCGAAGACGAGGCCGGCGCCGAGGTTCCGGAGCTTCACGCGGGTGAACGCTGGGCGCTTACCGTGAAGCTCAAGCGCCCGCATGGGACGGTGAACCCGCACGGCTTCGACGTCGAAGCGTGGCTCCTGGAGAACGAGTTGCGTGCCACCGGCTACATTCGCGACAACGAGGGCAACCGACGCCTCGATGCGTTTGCGGGACGGCCGGGCGATTACGTGGAGCGACTGCGCGAGGCCATTCGCACGCGCATCCTCACCGCGCTCGAGGGCCGGCCGTACGCCGGCGTGATCGCAGCACTGGCGATCGGCGACGAACGCGCCATTCCCAACGAGCAGTGGCGCATTTTCTTTCGCACCGGCATCGGTCACCTGATCAGCATCTCCGGGCTGCATGTCACGGCATTTGCGACCCTGATCGGGGCCGTCGCGTTCTGGCTATGGCGACGCAGCTACCGCCTCACGCTCGTGCTGCCCGCCCGGAAAGCCGCGGCGATGGCCGGTGTCGCGGCTGCGTTCGTTTACGTGCTGCTGGCCGGGTTCCAGGTTCCCGCGCAACGCACGCTCTACATGCTGATGGTGGCCGCCATCGGGCTCTGGCTCGGCCGTCCGGGGACCGCGTCAACGATCTGGCTCTGGGCGCTGGTCGTCGTGCTCGCGTGGGATCCGTGGGCGATGCTCGCTCCGGGATTCTGGTTGTCCTTCGGCGCGGTCGGGGTGCTTCTCTATACCGGCGTCGGCCGTATAGGCGCAGGGACGGCGTTCGGCGCGGCCGTGCGCGCCCAATGGGCCGTCACGATGGGCCTCGTGCCGCTAATGCTGATGTTGTTTCAGCAGATCTCGCTGGTGTCTCCGCTGGCCAACGCGGTGGCAATTCCAGTGGTCACCTTCCTGGTCGTGCCGCTGACGCTCACCTCGATCGTTCTGCCCTGGGACGCGCTGCTCATCGCGGCGCACCAGGTCTTCGCCTGGCTTTCGCTGCTGCTCGAAGCCCTGAGCGCCCTCCCTGCGGCGGTCTGGGAACAGCATGCGCCACCCGTGTGGGCTATCGCCGCGGGCGTCGTCGGCGTGCTGTGGCTGCTGGCGCCGCGCGGGCTGCCTGGTCGCGCACTCGGAATTGCGTGGCTTCTGCCCCTGTTCGTGGTTGTGCCGCTGCTGCCGCCGCCCGGTGCGTTTCGCGTCACGGTCCTCGACGTGGGTCAGGGGCTTGCGGTCCTCGTGCAGACACATGGGCACGCGCTGCTCTACGACACGGGCCCGCGGTTCACCGAAAGCGCGGACGCAGGCGAGCGGATCATCGCGCCCATGCTGCGCGCGACCGGCGTCGAGCGCCTCGACGGCATGATCGTCAGTCATCAGGACACCGATCACAGCGGGGGCGCGCTGTCGCTGCTGCAGACCGTGCCGGTGACCTGGTTCGCCTCATCGCTTCCCGGTGACAATGTCATCATCCGTACCCGCGTCGAAGGCGGCGAGACGTCCGAGCGCTGCACCGCCGGCCGGCGCTGGCAATGGGACGGCATCGTCAACCCGAAACTCAAGCCCAACGACCTGTCCTGCGTGTTGCGCGTCAGCAATGCCGCGGGCAGCGCGCTGCTCACCGGCGACATCGAAGCGCGCACCGAGGCCGACCTGATCCGCCGGGACGGCGCTGCGCTTCGCGCGAACCTGCTTGTCGTTCCGCATCATGGCAGCCGCACCTCATCCACACCGGCGTTCATCGCCGCGGTCGCACCCGATGTCGCGGTGTTCACGCCCGGTTACCGCAACCGCTTCGGCCATCCAAGACCCGAGATCGTCGCCCGCTACGTGGGTGCCGGCATCCGGACGTATCGCACCGATTACGAGGGCGCGCTGACGTTCGCCTTCGAACCCGGAGGGACGTTGGCTCCCCGTCGCGAACGCGACGTCGATCCTCGTTACTGGCGCGACACGCCGCGGCGCGGGGAACTGCGACCGCTCGATTGACGCCTCGTGGTGAGCCTCATTACGCTCTCGCCGTGCGACGCTCGATTGAGATCCTGTTCGCGGCCTGTGTCGGCGTTGCGTTGATTTCTCCGGCAGCCGCCCAAGCCCCGCCGCAGGCAACGGCGGCGGAGTGGAAGTTGTCGACCGCCCTCGGGCCGGCCTATCCGCAGGGCAGTGATTGTCTTTCCCGGCGCGACGCTGGTGCAACGCGACCCGGCGCGCGAGTTTGGCGCGTTGCGCGACGGCGCAATCGACCTCGCAGTGGGCTCGGCAACGAGCTGGGCAGCGCAGGTCGTCGAGCTCAATCTCATCGCGCTGCCATGGCTCGTACGCGATATTGACGCGCTCGACCTCCTGTTGCACGGCGAAGTGGCAATGCGCCTGTCGGCCGCTGTGCTCGCCGCCGGTGTCGTGCCGTTGGCCTGGACGGGCGACGGGTTTCGCGAGCTGGCGACCCGGCGCGAGGTGCAGTTGCCTGCGGATCTGACCGGGCTCTCGCTACGCGTTCCCTCCTCGCCGCTCCTCCTGGAAACCTTGCAGGCTCTCGGTGCGACGCCGGTGTCGATGAATGCCGCCGACGCACTGACGGCGCAGCGGCGCGGCACGCTCGATGGCGAGGAAATAAGCGTCGCGGCATACGGTACATCCCGTGTTTATACCGCGGGCTTTGCGCGATTGCTCGTTTGGCAAGCGCATGCCGATGCGCTGCTCTTCGCCATCAATCGCGCTGTCTGGAACCGCCTCAGCGGCGCCGACCGTGAGCTGGTCCTTCAGGCGGCGCGCGACGCGGCGCAGCAGGCAACGGCAATGGCGCGGAAGCTTTCCGATACCGCTGCGGTGGCGGAGTTTTCGCGTCAGGGCGCGCGACGCGGCTCGCACGGTATACGACCGCTGGGCCGCGATTATCGGCTCAGACCTCGTGCGTGCCGCTGAGGCGGCAGTCGCCTCGCCGCCCCAAGGAAAATGAGGGCACCGAGGGCACACCGCCACTGCGCGAACGCGCAGCGCCAGGCGCGCGCCGCTCGGACCCTAGCCGACGTAGGATCCGAGGCGCACCGCGGTCTCACCTCGCTTGGGCCGCCGTGTCGGCATGATAAGGACGCAGTCGTCGTGCGGCGTGCGGAGCTCTCTCCCGCCGTCGATGGCATAGACCGTTCCCGCCCGCGGGATCGTCTGCAGGCCGTGAACCGGCAGCGTAAAGGCAAATTTGTCGCTGGCGATCGTGATCGTCGTCGTCACTTCGATCAACCTTTGCGGCCGCACCGACACGCGCGGGAGATGAGCCTCGAGAAGCCGCGGTTCAGCCATCTCGAAATGGCGCAGCCAGCGCAGAACCGACTGCTTGGCGACCTCGTGCGCGGCCGCCTCCCAATGCTGTCCGCATTCGACGAGGAGCGCGCTCCGCGGATCGGCGGCATCGTCGAAGAAAGCGTAATCGCGCAACCGCCGGCCGGCGCTGTGGCCACCGTCGATCACGACATACTGCGGAAACCCGAGCGCCTGCGCCAAGGCGAGCCCTTTGCGCTGGCGCCCGGCCATCGCCAGCGGCGGGCACGGATCCGACATCGAATGCAGGTCGAGGAGATGATCGACGCGGTCGTAGAGCGGCCGCAGCTCACGCGCGCGTCTGAGCTCGGTGCTGTCGCGCGACCCAGCGAGCACGTCGGCAGACCAGAGGCGGTTGAAATCTTCGTCGATGCAGCGCGAGGCGAACGGATCTCCGGGATCGAAACGCTCGTACGCGGCGACGTTGGCGAAGACGACGGACAATGTCCCGCGCGCGGGCCGCAGCCGTTCGCGCAGGACCCAATCGAGCGCGATGGCGCCGCAGACTTCGTTGCCGTGCGTCAGGGCCTGCACCAGGACGTGCGGCCCGGCGCGGCCGGCCGCGAAAGTCCACGCGTAAGGAATATCGCAGTTTCCGGCGGCGTACGCCGCGAGGCTCGGGAACGCGACCTCGATCGGCGGAACGAGTGCCGGTCCGGGAGCTGCCATGCGTTCGATCGTCGGCGCGCTTAGGGCGCGCCCGGACTCACGCAGACGCGATCGGCGAGGCGACGCATGAAGACCTCGCACAGCGCAAGCTGCTCGAGCGCCACCCACTCATTCGGCTGGTGTGCCTGCGCGATGTGACCCGGCCCGCAAATGATCGCGGGGATGCCGGCGTTATGGAAAAGCGACGCCTCGCTGCCAAAGGAAACTTTGCCGAATTCGTGCGCGCCGGTGCACGCCTTACCGAGCTCGGCGATCTCGCTGCCGCCGTGCGTGTCGAAGCCGGGCAGCGTCGAGATCTGATCAAACTCGATGTGCGTTGCCGGATCGACCGCGTGCATCTCGGGCAGCAGCGTCGCCGCGAACCGCTTGACCTCGGCCAGGAGCATCTCGGGGTCGTCGAACGGCAGGTGACGAAACTCGAAGTCGAAATGACAGTCGCGCGGCACGATATTGAGCGCGGTGCCGCCGCGGATCACTCCCGTGTGCACGGTGGTGTGAGGCACATCGTACGCGGCGTCGAATCCGCCGCGGTCGCGAAACCGGCGCGCCATCTGAGTGAGGAAAGTCACGAGCTCGCCGGCGACCTGTACGGCGTTGACGCCGAGCGGCGTCAGCGAAGAATGCGCCTCGTGGCCGCGTACGCGGCAGCGATAGCTTCGCTTTCCCTTGTGCGCGACGACGGGCTCCATGCCGGAAGGCTCACCGATGATGCAACCCAAGGGCTTGATGCCGCGCGCGACGACGTCGGCGATGAGACGCCGCACGCCGATGCAGCCGACTTCCTCGTCGTACGAAAGCGCGAAGTGCACCGGGCGCGCCAGACCGCGCCGCAGGAACTCGGGCACGAACGCGAGGCCGATGGCGGAAAAGCTCTTCATGTCGGTCACGCCCCGGCCGTACAGGCGATTACCGCTGATCGTCGCCTCGAACGGCGGCGTGTCCCAGGGTTGCCCGTCGACCGGTACGACATCGGTGTGTCCGGAGAGCACGACGCCGCCTTCGGTCGCATTGCCATCCTGCGCGGGCAGCGTCGCAAACAGGTTTGCCTTCCGCCGCTCATCGTCGTAAGTAAGCTGCGAGCCGACGCCGTGGCGGGCGAGATAATCGCGCACCCAGTGGATGAGGGCGAGATTCGATTCACGGCTCGTCGTGTCGCAGGAAACCAGCGTGCGGATCAGATCGAAACCGACGAGCTGGGGGGCAATTGTGGTGGGAGCGGCCGGGGCGTTCACTCGACAATGGTACGTCGTGCCACGAAAGAAGGATAGAAACCACCCCGACCGCTGTCAATTGCTTGTGAAAGGAAGGCGCGATAGTGGGGCGTGCCCGGCAATGGCTGTCCAAGGAGATTCGATGATGCGCGGCTTATTCTTGACGATCGCAGCTTCCCTGATTCTCGGCTCTCCGCTGGCACGGGGCGACAATCTTCCGCTCGAGAAGATCAAATTGCCGCCGGGATTCGCGATCGAGCTTGTCGCGCGCGTGCCGAACGCGCGCGAAATGGCGCTGGGGACCCAAGGCACGCTGTTCGTGGGCTCGACGGAAGCGGGCAAGGTCTATGCGCTGACGCTCAAGCCGACCGGCCCGGCCGCCGTCACGACGATCGCGACAGGGCTCAATCGCCCGGTCGGCGTGGCGTTTCGCGACGGCGCCC
>VBCS01000464.1 GCA_005888955.1 Betaproteobacteria bacterium | reverse complement strand
CACCGATCGCGGCACATGACGGTGCGGATGACAAGATGGCGCTCGCTTGTTTACGATATGAAGGCGCGCTGGCCTGGGCATGCCGGGCACGCGAAAAAGCCGCGGGATAATCGTCTGCGGTGATCCAACGTCGGAGGATCCGATGCATCCGTCCAGAGTCCGTTCACATTCCATCGTCACCGCATCCGTGATTGTCTTTGCCGTTATCGCGGGCTGCGCCTCAGCGCCCGTCGGCGCCCCGGTTGACGCCCCTCGGCTCGTCGTCGGCGATCACTGGCAGTATCGCGTCACCGACAATCTGCGCCGGGGCACGGTGTCGCAGCTCGATGCGGAAGTCATTGCGGTCGCCGGCGGCTCGGCCAGAATCCGCCTCGATTACTCCGACACCAGCGGGCGCACCGAATGGATCGACGAAGTCGACGGCCAGGGGGGCTTGAGCTCGGGAGCGCTTTGGCGCGAACGGCCGCGGCCCTTCAATCCGCCGGCGCAGCTCCTCGCGTTCCCTCTCGATCAGGGCAAGACCTGGCGGCAGGTGATCGATACGCTGCACCCGGATACCGAGCTCAGGGATCAGATCCTGATCTACGGCAAGGTCGACGGCCGTAATGCAACTACAGTTCCCGCCGGCAGCTACGACGCCGTCTACATTTATCGCATCGTGCAACTCGATGACGAGGAGTTCTGGCGCACGCGAACCACGCTACGTGAAGCCGTCTGGTACGCGCCGGAGGTCAAGGCACCGGTGCGCGAGGCGCGCGCGGCGGAATACACCGAAAAGGGCAGCGGACCCGATATGACGACAATAAGCACGGAATCGACGGTGCTCGAGCTCGTGTCTTTTCGCCCCGGAGGAAAATAGCGAGCCTGTAGGTGCGACTAATTCGCACGCGGCGATCCCCGCCGCCGCCGCGGCCGAATGAATTCGGCCCTACACCGTTACGACAGGCCCAGCCGCTGCCAGATGATCGTCGTCAGGCTCGCCTGATTGAGCGTGTAGAAGTGCAGCCCCGGCGCGCCGTGCGCCAGGAGGTCATCGCACAAATCGGTGACGACGTCGAGCCCGAAGGCGCGAATCGACGCCGTATCGTCGCCGAAGCTTTCCAGCTTGCGGCGAATCCAGCGGGGGATCTCCGCGCCGCAGGCGTCCGAGAAGCGCGCCAGCTTGGAAAAACTCAGGATCGGCATGATGCCCGGTACGATCGGCGCCTCGATGCCGGCCGCGACCGCCTCGTCGACGAAATGGTAATAGCTGTCGGCGTTGAAGAAATACTGGGTGATCGCCGAATCGGCGCCAGCGTCGATCTTGCGCTTGAAGCTGGCGAGATCCTCGCGCGGACTTGCCGATTGCGGATGATATTCCGGGTAGGCCGCGACTTCGACGTGGAACCAGTCGCCCGTCGCCACGCGGATGAACTCGACCAACTCGTTCGCGTAGCGAAATTCGCCGACGTCGGCCGTGCCCGACGGCAGGTCGCCGCGCAGCGCGACAAGATGCCCGATGCCGTGTTCGCGATACGCAGCCAGCGTCGCGCGTATGCTCTCGCGAGTCGAACCAATGCACGAGATATGCGGCGCCGCGCGCTGTCCCGCCCCCTGGATCTCCAGCACCGCCGCCAGCGTCCGGTCGCGCGTCGAGCCGCCTGCGCCGAAAGTGACCGAAAAGAACTTCGGCCCGAGCCGTTCGAGCTGCTCGCGCGTGGCCCGCAGCTTGGCCACGCCCTCGGGCGTGGCCGGTGGAAAGAATTCGAAGCTGAAGATGCGGTCGGCGCTTCCGGTCATACGTCGGCGCGATTTCCGTGGCCGAGCAGCAGCGCGGACAGTGCCCAGGAAATGATGCTGTACAGGATGGCCCCGAAGACTGCCGACCAGAAGCCTGCGACGTGAAAGCCCTGGATGAACGAGCCGACGAACCAGAAGAGGAGCCCATTGATCACGAAGATGAACAAGCCGAGCGTGAGCAGCGTCGCCGGCAGCGTGAGCAGGATCAGCACCGGCCGGATGAAGGTGTTCACCAGGCCCAGTATGAGCGCGGCGATGAGCGCGGTCGCGAATGAATCCACGGTGATCGAGGACATCAGATACGGGAGCGCGAGAAGTGCTAACGCGTTGATCAGCCATACGAGCAACAGTCTCATCGTCGTCAATCCTTTTTCGGCAGGTGTCAGCGCGCGCCGTCGCAGAACGGCTTGACCGCCGCGTACAGCGTCGCATTCACCGGAGCCGCGATTCCAGCCTGGTTCGCCATCCGCGCCACGGCGCCCGATAGCCAGGAGGCCTCGAGCCGGTTGCCGGCGATGAGGTCGTTCAACATCGAGGATTTCATCTCGGCCGGCAAGCCCTGGGCGAAAGTCATCTGCTGTGCGATGAAGTCGTCGGCGAGCGCGACGCCTCGCGCGCGGCCAACTGCCCACGCTTCGCGCATCGCGTCCTCGAGACATCCGCGCAGGTCCGCGTCGCTGCGGATCACGCCGATCGGTTGCCGCGTCGCGCTGGTCACGCCCGACATGGCGGCGAGAAACACGAATTTCTCCCATATTGCACGGTGAATGTCGGCGACAAGCTCCGCCTTGATCCCGGCGCCGATGCACGCCTGGTGAAAATCTTGCGCTGTCGGCTGCTGTTCGGGCAGCACCGGCCCGAACCGCAAACGCGCCATCTGGCCGGTATGCCGTATCACGCCCGGCTCGGCGATCGTTGCCGCGATGTACGCCACGCCGCCCAGCACGTGGGCCTTGCCTACGATGGCGCCAATGCGCTCGATCGCATCGACACCATTCTGGAAGGGAATGATCGCACCGCCGCCGGCGATCAGCGGCTTGATCGCCTCCGCCGCGCTCTCGGTATCCCAAAGCTTGACCGCGAACAGCACGATATCGAAGCGTCCAAGCGATCGCGGATCATCGCTCGCGACGGGCTTCGCGAGGCGCACGTCGCCGCCGCCGCTCTGCACGACGAGTCCGCTCTCGCGAATCGCCGCAAGGTGCCGGCCGCGGGCGATGAACGCCACGTCGTGGCCGGCGAGCGCAAGCTTCGCGCCGAAGTAGCCGCCGACGCCGCCGGCGGCCATCACCGCAATACGCATGATCAGTAGCGATACGTGTCGGGCTTGTAGGGACCGCCCGTGTCCACCCCGATATAGCGCGCCTGCTTGTCCGAGAGCTCGGTCAGCATCGCGTCGAGCTTTTTTAACTGCAGGCGCGCGACCTTTTCGTCGAGGTGCTTGGGCAGAACGTACACGCCGACGGGGTACTTCTTGCCGCCGGACTGCGCGTCGCCCCACAGCTCGATCTGCGCCATCACCTGATTGGTGAACGAACTCGACATCACATAGCTCGGGTGATCGACCTGCGGCTTGATGTTCTCCCAGGTGTAGGCCTTGAGCGCGGCGACGTCGATCTCGTTGTCGAAGTGACCGATGTTGCAGACGATGGCGTTGTTCTTCATCCGGCGCATGTGCTCGTGGGTGATCACGTCGATGTTGCCCGTCGCGGTGACGAAGATGTCCGCCTTGTCGCAGGCGTAATCCATCGTCACCACGCGATAGCCCTCCATCGACGCCTGCAGCGCACAGATCGGATCGATCTCGGTCACCCATACCCGCGCCGAAAGCGCGCGCAGCGCCTGCGCCGAGCCCTTGCCCACGTCGCCGTAGCCGTTCACGACCGCGACCTTGCCCGCAATCATTACATCGGTGGCGCGCTTGATGCCGTCGACGAGCGATTCGCGGCAGCCGTAGAGATTGTCGAATTTGGACTTGGTCACCGAATCGTTGACGTTGATCGCGGGAAAACCGAGGCTTCCCTCCTTGTGCATCTGGTAGAGGCGCTTGACCCCGGTCGTGGTCTCTTCGGTCACACCCTTGATATTGGCGCGGATGCGCGCGTAGAAGTGAGGATCGATCGAGATCCGCTTGGCGATCGCGGTGAAGAGCGCGAATTCCTCCTCGTTCGCCGGATGCGAGATGAGCGAGCGATCGGCCTCGGCCTTCACCCCCAGATGCACGAGCAGGGTGGCGTCGCCGCCATCGTCGAGAATCATGTTCGGTCCGCGTTTGTCGGGCCATTCGAAGATGCGGTGCGTGAATTCCCAGTACTCGTTGAGCGACTCGCCCTTGAAGGCGAACACCGGCGTGCCGGAGACGGCGATCGCCGCCGCGGCATGATCCTGCGTCGAGTAGATGTTGCATGAGGCCCAGCGGACTTCCGCGCCGAGCGCCTTGAGGGTCTCGATCAGCACTGCGGTCTGGATGGTCATGTGCAAAGAGCCGGCAATGCGGGCGCCGCGCAACGGTTGCTGCGGGGCGAACTCTTCGCGGATCGCCATCAAGCCAGGCATCTCGGTCTCGGCGATTGCGATCTCCTTGCGCCCCCAGGCGGCGAGGTCGAGATCGGCGACGTGAAAATCGGCGAAATTTCTGGTATCGGTCTCAGCGTTCATCGGATCGCTCCTTATCGGGGACCGCGCCGCGGGAGAAAGAGCTTTCGCTCGTCGCCCGCGCGTGGAGCCGCGGTTGAACGAGCGCCGTTGCAATTGGAAGGTCCTCGAGCCTGGCAGTGGCCTTGGCTGAAGCCCGGCCGTCTGTTGCAACGCTCCTCGAGGAGAAGGCGAATTATAGCGCAAGCGTCTGCGTTGCCAAGCGCCGCTGCGCTTGGTCGGTCACGGCCGCGGAGCACGCTCGTCCGCCGCCTCCCGCTGCGCAAGCAGCGCCACGACCAGGCTTGATTCGCGCTTGTAGAAGCCTTCGGTGTGGAACGTCTCCTCGAGGGCGAACAACTCGTAGTCGAGGTGGTGGCAGAGCTCGTGGATCACAGTGCGCAGAAACGTCTTGAAGGCGACGACCTGCTGCCTCTGCGCCGTGCGCATCCAGACGGTGATTCGCGGCGGGATACGCCCTTCCTCGGGCTCGTACAGGCCGTGCAGCTCGCCGTAGCCGTCGACCGGTCGCTTGGCGAGAACGCGCACGCGCAGCTTGGGCACGCGATATCCGGCCGCGAGCACGTCGAGCAGGCCCTGGCATTCGCGCTGCACCGATGCGCGGTCGTCCGCGCGCAGGGCCGCGTCGATGCGGAGCACCGCCGCACCGTGCTCCTGGCCTCGCGGAATGCCGAGCGTAGCGATGCCGTCGCTCAAGCGATAGATCTTCTTGCGCGAAGGCGAAAGGCGGTCGTAATACGCGAAGGGCATCGATGACTTTGGTCGTGAAAGAGGCGACTGGCTCCTTTATCTCGGCTTCACCGGCCGCCAAACGCGCTTCCGCCGCGGCAAGGGCAACGCTACACTGCGGGCGAAGAGGATTTCGTCATGCTTATACTCAATCCCCACGCGCGCGACCTGGGTGGCTTCACCGTGCAACGACTGTTGCCGGCGTTCCCAACCAAGATGATCGGCCCGTTCATCTTTTTCGATCATTTCGGACCGATTGCGTTCGCTCCCGGCGAAGGCGCGGATG
>VBCS01000463.1 GCA_005888955.1 Betaproteobacteria bacterium | reverse complement strand
CCAGATTTCATCTGCGGCAAGCGCGTCGAGCGCGCGCAGGCTTGCATAGAGTTGCTGCGCGTAGGCGGTGTCATGCGCGGGCGCGTCGAACCACGTGCCCTCGAAGTCGGGCGGCTGCGCGACCGAATGCGCGAGCACCACGATATGCGCGCCCGGACGGGCGAGCTGCGCGAGCGCTGCGGCGAGGTCGGGGGAAGGCATGAGCCGGGCCGGCGTCCGTGGCGCGTAATGCGTCGCCAGCGTGCCCGGCGCGCGCGGAGAGCCCAAGGCGGCGGCCTGAGGCGGGCGACCGAGCACACGCGAGAGCTCCGCGACCGACAGCGCACCGGGTCGCAGCAAGCTAGCTTCGCCGTCGGTGAAGGCAACGATGGTCGATTCGATGCCGTGCCGGCAGGGGCCGCCGTCGAGTATCAAGGCGATTTCTTCGCCGAAGTCATCCGCGACGTGCTGCGCGGTCGTCGCGCTGATGCGCCCGAAGCGATTGGCCGAGGGCGCGGCGATGCCCTCGCCGCCGAGCGACGCGAACTGCGCCAGCAGCGCCTGCGCGACGGGATGGCCGGGCACGCGCAGGCCCACGCAGTCCTGCCCGCCGGTGACGATATCTCCGACGTCGCGTGCTCGCGGCAGGATGAGCGTCAGTGGCCCGGGCCAGAAAGCGTCCGCCAGCGCTCGCGCGCCGGGCGGAATCGAGCGCGCCCAGCGCGGGAGGACCGAAGCGTCGGCGATGTGCACGATGAGCGGGTGATCGGCGGGCCGTTTCTTGGCGGCAAAGATCCGCCGCACGGCCGCGGCGTTGCGCGCATCGGCGCCCAGGCCGTACACGGTTTCCGTCGGGAATGAGACGAGCTGCCCCTCACGCAGCAGCCGGGCTGCGCGATCGATGGTCTCGGCGCTGGCGGGAACGATCATGCCGCGCGCGCGGGTCGAATTGCCGCGCGCCCACGGCGGCCAGCGAAGCCAACCGCTCCCGGCGACCGGATTTGGTAGAATTGCAAACTTTGCGCGGCAAGGGAAACCATGACGCGCGGCTCAAGGCAGGGAGCGGTAATGAGCGATTTTCTGTTCACATCGGAATCGGTTTCGGAAGGCCATCCGGACAAGGTAGCCGACCAGATCTCCGACGCGGTCCTCGACGCCATTCTAGCGCAGGACCCGCATGGCCGCGTAGCCGCCGAAACACTGGTTTCGACCGGCCTGGTGGTGTTGACAGGCGAGATCACCACCGACCACAAGCACGATTACGCGCGCGTCGCGCGCGACACCATCCATCGCATCGGCTACACCGATCCCGAGCTGCGTTTCGACGCCGAGGGTTGCGCGGTCATGGTCTGCTACGGCCGGCAGTCCCCGGACATCGCGCGCGGCGTCGACCGCACCTCCGAGGAGTACATGAACCAGGGCGCCGGCGATCAGGGCCTGATGTTCGGCTATGCCTGCGACGAGACGCCTTCGCTCATGCCGTTTCCAATCTATTACGCGCACCGGCTGGTGCAGCGCCAGAGCGAGGTGCGTCGCGACGGCCGCTTGCCTTGGCTGCGGCCCGACGCCAAATCGCAGTTGACCGTCCGCTACGCCGGCGGCCGTCCGAAGATGATCGAGACCGTCGTGCTCTCGACCCAGCATCATCCCAGCATGAATCACAAGCAGAAGGAACTCGCCGAGGCGGTGATCGAGGAGATCATCAAGCCGGTGTTGCCGAAGGAGATGCTGGTCGGTACGCGTTATCTGGTCAACCCGACGGGCCGGTTCGAGATCGGCGGGCCGCACGGCGACGCGGGGCTGACCGGCCGTAAGATCATCGTCGACACTTACGGTGGCGCGGCGCCGCACGGTGGCGGCGCGTTCTCGGGCAAGGACCCGTCGAAAGTCGATCGCTCGGCGGCGTATGCTGCGCGCTATGTCGCGAAAAACATTGTCGCCGCCGGCATCGCCCGGCAATGCCAGGTCCAGCTTTCCTACGCCATCGGGGTCGCGCAGCCGATTAACGTGACCGTATACACGGAAGGCACGGGGAAGATCGCCGACGACAAGATCGCGGCGCTGGTCAACGCCTACTTTGACCTCAGGCCCAAAGGCATCATCCAGATGCTCGATCTGTTGCGGCCGATCTATCTCAAGACGGCGGCATACGGGCATTTTGGTCGCGACGAACCGGAATTTACCTGGGAAGGCATCGATAGGGCGCGCGCGCTGCGGGCGGCAGCCGGCTTGAAGGAAAGCGCCGAGCGCGCAGCTACGCTGGCCTGACACGCGCTTTCTCGCGCCGTAACGACGGTGCCGCATCGAGGCCCTCGACGCCCGTTCGAGTGTTCGTCGCGCGGCGCCCTAGTGCCGCTCCGGCAACGGAATGAACTCGGTTTCCCCCGGGATCGGCGGAAAGCTCTGCTCGCGCCAGCGTTCGCTCGCCGCGTCGATCAGCGCGCGCGAGCTGGCGACGAAATTCCACCAGATCTTGCGATCCCCGTCCATGCCTGCGCCGCCGAACAGCATGACGCGCGCTCCCGTCGTGGCCTCGAGGCGCACGGTCGCATCCTCTGCCAACACGGCGCAATGCTGCGCCGGCAGAGCTTCGCCTGCGACCAGGACTTCACGATCGACGGCGTACACGCCGCGCTGCTCGTGCTCCGGCGGCAGCTCGATCGTGGCGCCAGGCTCCATCTCAACCGCAACATAGAACATGGGCGAGAAGATCGGCGTCGGAGCCCGCTTCCCGAACGCAGTTCCGGCGAGCAGGCGCATCGTCACGCCCGGGCGGACGATTTCCGGCAATATCGCCTTCGGCTGATGGCTGAACGACGGCTCGGCCATCTCGCGGTCCTTGGGCAGCGCGACCCAGGTCTGCACGCCGTGCATGCGATGAGCGCGCACGCGGGTCTCGGGCGGCGTGCGTTCCGAGTGCACGATACCGCGACCTGCGGTCATCCAGTTCACCGCGCCCGGCTCGATCGTCTGGACCGATCCCAGGCTGTCGCGATGGATCATCTCGCCTTCGAACAGATAGGTCACCGTCGCGAGGCCGATATGCGGATGAGGCCGCACATCCGCGCCTTCGCCGGGAGCGAACGCAATCGGTCCGAAATGATCGAAAAAGAT
>VBCS01000096.1 GCA_005888955.1 Betaproteobacteria bacterium | reverse complement strand
TGCTGGAAATCGTACAAGGCGGCGCGTGTCGCGCTGACCAAAGGCTTCAAGTCGGTGTACTGGTTCCGCGGCGGCTTTCCGGAATGGGATGAGCACGGCCTCGCGGTCGAGTCGCTGCCGACGACCATGGCCGAAACAGCGTCGCGCGTGGCGCAACCGGTACTACCCGCCGCGGCGACCAAGGCTCACTGAGCGGGCATCCGAAGTACCGGCACGGCCGAATGAATTCGGCCCTACGAATGTCGTCGTAGGTGCGAATTTATTCGCACGCGACGTTCGATGTACCGATGCGGCCGAATGAATTCGGCCCTAGGAAACGGCCACGAAAAGCCGCAGGTCGCGGTCGTAATAGTGCCCCCAGCCGGCATCGCGCAAGCCCGCCTTGCACAGAACGCGCTGGGAGGCCAGATTCTCAGGATGCGTCAGACCCACGACGCGATAAAGACCCAGAACGTCGAATCCGTAGCGGACGAGTGCCCGCGCACCCTCGGTCGCAAAGCCGTGCCCCCACATGCGAGACATGAGGCGGTATCCGACCTCGACCTCGACCGTCGCGGGGATGTACTTCAGGCAGAACCAGCCGATGAAGGCTCCGCTCGCGCGTTCTTCGGCGGGCCACACGCCGAGTCCTGGATAATCGCGGTAGTGTTTCCTCGCGCGCGAGATCGCGGCGGTGGCGGACGCACGCGTGCCGACCGACCCGTCGCCGATGTATCGCATCACGCGCGGATCGCGGTTCAGGCGATGGAGATTCTCCGCGTCGCCCGCATGGAACTCGCGTAACGCGAGCCGCTGCGTCGCGAGCAGCGCCTTGCCGGCGGGACGCGCAGGCATTCAGCTCGTCTCCCCTAACGCCGCAAGCAGCTCGGCCTGAAACTCCTGCGCCAGCGCCTGCGTCAATTCGAACAAGTCGCCGTCCATGATCTGATCGATCTTGTACAGAGTGAGGTTGATGCGGTGATCGGTGACGCGGCCCTGCGGAAAATTGTAGGTGCGGATGCGCTCGCTGCGATCACCGCTGCCGATCAGCGACTTTCGCGTCGCCGCCTCCTTTCGTTGCCGCTCCTGCCGCTGGCGGTCGAGCAAGCGCGAGGCGAGCACCGCCATCGCCTGTGCGCGGTTGCGGTGCTGCGATCGGTCGTCCTGGCATTCGACCACGAGGCCGCTCGGCAGATGCGTGATGCGCACCGCTGAATCGGTCTTGTTCACGTGCTGGCCGCCCGCGCCGGACGCGCGGAACGTATCGATGCGCACGTCCGCCGGATTGATCGCGATGTCGGCGATGGGATCGGCTTCCGGCAATACCGCGACCGTGCACGCGGAGGTGTGGATGCGTCCCTGCGCCTCGGTTTCCGGCACCCGCTGCACGCGGTGTCCTCCGGATTCGAATTTGAGCTTCGAGTACACGCCCTGACCGGCGATGCGCGCGATGACTTCCTTGAATCCCCCCATGTCGCCCGGGCTCTCCGACACCACTTCCACCTGCCAGCGATTGCGTTCGGCAAAGCGCGCGTACATGCGGAACAGCTCGCCGGCGAAGAGCGCGGACTCATCGCCGCCGGTGCCGGCGCGAATCTCGAGAAACACGTTGCGCTCGTCGTCGGGATCCCTGGGCAGCAGCACGCGCTGCAATTCCTCCTCGATCCGCTCCATCGTCACCTTCGCCGCCTTGGCCTCATCCTCGGCGAGCGTCTTCATCTCCGCGTCGGCCAAAAGCTCGCGGGCACTCGCGAGATCGCGGTCCGCCTGTTGCCAGTCGCGATGGAGCGCCACGACCGGGGCGATCTCCGCGTACTCGCGCGACAACGCGCGGTAGCGATCGAGATCCCGGGTAACATCCGGGGCCGCGAGCAAGCCATCGAGCTCCTCGAGCCGCGAGGCGAGCTGCGTCAGTTTGGTGGCAAGAGACGATTTCATGACTTCGCGCAAGATTGCATGATTTATTGTGACGTCATCCCCGCGGACGCGGGGATCCAGTAGAAACATGCGGCTCAATTATTACGGCTGGATTCCCGCCTGCGCGGGAATGACGGCGGAGAGGGCAGGCTCGTCTGCGAGCCCTCTCCAAACAGAGCGCATACCTACGGTTCTTCGGGCAGGTGATACACCCGCTGCAGCACCGCGAGCAATTCCGCGCGCTCGGCTTCGCCGGCTTGATTGAGCGCCTGCGTCGGACCGTGCAGAAACTTGTGCGTGAGTCCGCGCGCAAGCTGCTCGAGCACCTGATCCGCAGGCGTGCCGCTGGCGAGCAGCCGTCTGGCGCGCTCGAGCTCGGCGGCGCGCAGAGCGTCGTGATGGCCATGCAGCGCGGTGATCGTCGGCACGACCGCACGTCCTTCCAGCCAGCGCAGGAAACTTTCCGCCTGGACGGCGATCAGCGCCTCGGCTTCGGCTACCGCCTCGACGCGTATCTGCAAGTTGTCCTTGACGATGTTGGCGAGGTCGTCGATGCCGTACAGGAACACGTCGTCGAGCTCGGCCACCTCCGACTCGACGTCGCGCGGCACGGCGAGATCGGCGATGAACACCGGCGCGTGTCGGCGCGTCTTGATCGCGCGTTCGAGCATGCCTTTGCCCAGGATCGGCAGTGAGCTCGCGGTCGAAGTGACAATGATGTCGAATTGCGGCAGGCGCTCCGGCAGTTCGTGCAACGTGATCGCGTCGGCCTGCATTCGCGACGCCAACGCCGCCCCGCGCTCGAGCGTGCGGTTGGCGACGGTAATCGATCTCGGCCGTCGCGCGGCAAAGTGCGTCGCGCATAGATCGATCATCTCGCCCGCGCCGATCAGCAGGACGCGCTGCTCGGCGATCGAAGGAAAGATACGCTCGGCGAGCTTGATCGCGGCGGCGGCCATCGAGATCGATGCGCTGCCGATGTCGGTATGCGTGCGCACGTCCTTGGCAACGGCAAACGTGCGCTGGAACAGGCGGTTGAGCACCAGCCCCAGCGAGCCCGCCGCCGCGGCGGTCTTTACCGCCTGCTTCATCTGGCCCAGGATCTGCGGCTCGCCCAGCACCATCGAATCGAGCCCGCTCGCGACGCGAAACGCATGCGGAACGGCTTTCTCCTGCGGCAGCGTGTAGACGTACTGAGACAGCGACGCCTTGGGCACGCGATGGAAGGCTTCGAGCCATTGCACGACCGGCTCGGTTTCGGCGCCGTTGAAGTAGATCTCGGTCCGGTTGCAGGTCGACAGGATCGCCGCCTCCTTGACCTTTGGCTGGCCGAGGAGATCGCGCAGTGCGGCACCCAGCGTATCCATCTGGAACGCAAAGCGCTCCCGCACCTTGAGCGGCGCGGTGCTGTGGTTGAGGCCAAGTGCGTACAGCGGCATGGGTTGGACCGTCCGAAGCTCGCTATTCTACCGTAGTGGGCAGCAACGACTTGATTTCGATCAACATACCGGCAGACAGACCGATATTACGCAAATGAGTCCACATTAGACGCTCTGGGCATATGGCGGGGACGCACTGGCCCGGGAAAACCCCATCCCGGAAAAACGGTGCGCCCACGGCAGAAGGCGGCCATTCGTTCCGCACGCTTGGTCAGAATTTGAAACGTATCGTGGTGCGCCGGCTTGATTACATCGAACACCAGCTGAGCGATACCTTCTCGTGAAACAATTCGGACATCGATTTCACGGAGTAGATCGCAGGTTTACGGCGCTCCAGCGGCTCGGCCAGGCGCCGCGCGGTAACCTGTCGCGATGGACTCCCTGATCGCCGCCGCCGGTCGTGCCCTCGTCGTCGGCGACGCGCTCGGCGCCCTCAAGCGCGTCGGCCTGCGCGACGACCCGCCGGCGCTCGCGCTGCGCGGCATCGCCATGGCGCAACTCGGCGAGCACCCGCGCGCCCGCGAGCTCCTCCGGCGCGCCGCCCGCGGCTTCGGCGCCCACGAGGAGCTCTCGCGCGCGCGCTGCGTCGTCGCAGAGGCCGAGGTGGCCCTCGCCATGCGCGACCTCCGCGGCTCGCCGCGCACGCTGGCGGTCGCATCGGCCACGCTCGAGGCGCGCGCCGATCGCGCCAACGCGCTGCTGGCACGGCTGATCGCGGTGCGCCGGCTGCTCCTGCTCGGCCGCCTCGACGAGGCCGCATCCGCCTTGGCCTCAGTCGGCGCTGGGCCGCTCCCGAGCCGACTGACAGCTCCCTCGGGGGGCAGCGAACGCAGTGAGCGTGGGGGCAGTTTTCTGGACGCGCGCGGTCTGCCACCGGCGCTGCTGGCGGTGGCCGAGTTGGCCGCGGCCGAGGTGGCGCTGCGCTCGCTGCGCACCGCACCGGCGCAGGCGGCGCTCGCCCGCGCCCAAGAGGCCGCCGAACGCGCACGCGTTCCCGCGCTTCTAGCCGAGGTGGCCGAGGCCCGCGCTGCGCTCGATCGTCCCGCCGCCCGCCGCGTCCACGCCGGCCGCGAGCTGCTGCTGCGCCTCGATGAGGTCGAAGCGCTCCTCGACTCGGGCGCGCTGGTGGTCGACGCCTGTCGTCGCGGCCTGCGCGCCGGCGCCACCTGGCGGCCGCTGGCGCGCCGACCGGTGCTGTTCGCGTTGGCGCGCGCGCTCGCCGAGGCGTGGCCCGGCGACGTCGATCGCGACGCCCTGATCGCGCGCGCGTTTCGCACCCGCCGTCCCAACGAGTCGCACCGAGCCCGCCTGCGCGTCCAGATCGGCCGTTTGCGCACGGTCGCCGCGCCGCTGGCGCGCATCGAGGCCACCGCGCGCGGCTTCGCGCTAATTGGACTACCCTCCGCGCTTCGCGCTCCGGGGCAGTTCGCGCCTTGGGGCGGCCCGGCGGCGCTCAGGCCGCGGGGCGAGCGAGAGGTCGTCGTCCTGGTGCCGCCCATCGATGGCGATCGGGCCTCGCTGCTGGCACTGCTCGCCGACGGCGCGGCCTGGTCCACCTCGGCCCTCGCGCTGGCCCTCGGGGCCAGTCAGCGCACGGTCCAGCGCGTGCTCGTGGAGCTGGAGGCCGCCGGAGGCGTGCGCTCGATCGGGCGTGCGCGCGCAAAGCGCTGGCTGTCGCCGCCGCTGGCCGGATTCACGACAATCTTGTTACTCCCCGCCGCGCTTCCGCTCGGGTAGATTGGTCTTACGGCGCAGTTGCGAAGCGCCGCAAGGAGTCAGGCGATGACCCGCACCCGAGGCAGGATAGACGAGACGAAAACGCAAGCACCGGCCCGCGCGGCCGAGATCGTGCGCGAGTATGGCCCTTTCGCCGGCGCCGATCACATCCATGGCGTCACCTACGACGGCCGCCGCGTATGGGCTGCCGTCGGACCCAAGCTGATCGCCTTCGATCCCGAGAGCGGCCAGCTCGCGCGCACGCTCGACCACGCCGGCGACGCCGGCACCGCCTTCGACGGTACGTACCTCTACCAAATCGTCGAAGGGCGCATCGACAAGATCGATCCCGCCTCCGGCGAAGTCGTGGCATCGATCCCGGCGCCCGGCCACGGCCGCGACTCGGGCCTCGCCTGGGCCGAGGGCAGCCTGTGGGTGGGGCAGCACCGCGATCGCAAGATCTACCAGATCGATCCCGAGACGGGGGCCATTCTGCGCACCATCGAGTCCAACCGCTTTGTCACCGGCGTGACCTGGGTCGATGGCGAGCTGTGGCACGGCACCTGGGAAGGCGACGAGAGCGATATCCGCCGAATCAACCCGGAGAGCGGCGCCGTGCTCGAGCGGCTAGAGATGCCGCGCGGCACCGCCGTCAGCGGTCTCGAGTCCGACGGGGCAGACCTGTTCTATTGCGGCGGCGGATCGAGCGGAAAGGTCCGCGCCGTGCGACGTCCAACCAACACGGAGAGAAAACGATGACCGACCAGATAATCGGAACACGTGAACAGTGGCTTGCGGCCCGGCTCGAGTTGCTCGAGGCTGAGAAGGAACTGACGCGGCGCAGCGACGAGCTGGCGCGGCGCCGGGCGTCGCTTGCTGATCTCTTCACAGGACGCTCGCAGCTACTGATGTACCACTTCATGTTCGGGCCCGAGTACACGGCGGGATGCCCGTCCTGCTCGGCGATCGCGGACGGCTTCGACGGCTTCGTCGTCCATCTCGCGAATCACGACGTCACGCTCTGCGCCGTGTCGCGGGCGCCGGTCGCGAAGCTGCAGGCGTACAAGCGGCGGATGGGGTGGAGTTTCCCCTGGGCGTCCTCGCACGGGAGCGACTTCAACTACGACTTCAACGTCTCGAACACGGAGGAGCAGCAGCGCGAGGGGGCCGTCGAATACAACTATCGGCGCGAGGCGGCGTCGCAGTCACGCGGCAGCGAGGGGATGGTCGCCGAGATATCCTCGCGCGCGACACCCGACGGGGCCACGAAGTTCGCGGCCATGAGCGGAACCGACCGGGCCACATACATACGCGAGAGGCCGGGCATGAGCGCCTTCGCGCTCGAGGATGGCGTCGTCTACCACACCTATTCCAGCTATGCGCGCGGACTGGACGGCCTATGGGGCATGTACCAGTGGCTCGACCGCGCCCCCAAGGGGCGCAACGAGACGGGCGTCTGGTGGCGCCGCCACGACGAGTACGCCAACCAAGGCACGGGCGCGCGCTGAGGCGCGGCTACAGGCGCTCGCTAACGCGATGGACATCGAGGCCGTACGCAACACGCTCGAGCAAGCGAGCCCGGCGTCGCTTGCCATCGGCCTCGCGATTGGTTTCTTCTTCAGCTTCAATCCGGTCGCGCTCGCCGCGATCCCCGTTTCGCTCGCCTACGTGACCAAGGCACAGGCACCGCAACGGGCAGCGCTGTTGGGATCGATGTTCGTGCTGGGCATGATCGTGACACACGCGCTGCTCGGGCTTGTCGTCGGTCTCGGAGGCAGTTGGATCCAACGCTTCATCGGTCGCGAATGGGGGCTGGTGCTCGGGCCCGCGTCAATCGTAATGGGGTTGGCGTGGCCGGGATGGATCAGGCTGCCGATTCCGCAGATACGCTTACGCGCGCGGCGGGCCGCCAGCACGTGGGGCGCAGTGGCGCTCGGAGCCTCGTTTTCGGTGGCGGTATGTCCGGCATGCACGCCTGCG
>VBCS01000095.1 GCA_005888955.1 Betaproteobacteria bacterium | reverse complement strand
GCCGTTCCTCGAAACTTCGGCCTTCGGCCTCGTTTGGCCGTTCCTCGAAACTTCGGCCTTCGGCCTCGTTTTCCCGCTTGCGCGGGAATGACGAACAGTTGGTTGCTGCGATCCACAGTAGCCGCCGCGATCGTGTTCCTGGCGCTGCCCAGCAGCGCTGCCGACATGACGAAGACGATCCGCACGGCGTTCATCGTCGCCGAGACCGGCTTCGATCCGCAGGCGACCAGCGACCTGTATTCCGACAGCATCCAGCGCGCAATCTTCGAGACGCTCTACGGATTCGATTATTTGACGCGGCCATATAAGCGGGTGCCCCGCACGGCCGCGGCCATGCCGGAAATCACCGACGGCGGGCGCACCTGGACGATCAAAGTCAAGCCGGGCATCTACTTCGCCGACGATCCGGCATTCAAAGGCAAGAAGCGTGAGCTGACGGCGGCCGACTACGTCTATTCGTGGAAGCGGCTCATCGACCCCCGGGTGCGCTCGCCGTTCTCGTGGTATGTGCAGGACAAGATTGTCGGCGCCGATACCGTGGTCGAGGCCGCGAAGAAGACGGGCCGCTTCGAATACGACACGCCGATCGACGGGCTGCACGCGCTCGACCGCTATACGCTGCGGCTCAAGCTCAAGGAGCCGGACTACATCATGCTGGGTTACATGACGCAGTCGCCGATGGCTGCCGTCGCGCGCGAGGTGATCGAAGCGTACGGCGACGCCAACGGCTGGGCGATGGCGAACCCGGTGGGCAGCGGTCCTTACCGGCTCAAGTCGTGGCGCCGCGGCCAGCAGATCGTGCTCGAAGCGAATCCCAATTTCCGCGACGAGACCTTTCCCGACAGCAGCGACATGGCCGACCGCGAGGTCTTGGTGAAGATGCGCGGCAAGAAGCTGCCGATCGTCGGCCGCATCGAGATCAGCATCATCGAGGAATCGAACCCGCGCCTGCTCGCGTTCAACAGCGGTGCGCTCGACTATGTCAACGTTCCCTCTGATCTTTCCGATACGGTTCTCGACGCCGCGGGACGTCTGCGGCCGGCGTACGCCGAGCGCGGCGCGATGCTGGCGCGGATGACGCAACCCTCGCTGCAGTACGCGTACTTCAACATGGACGATGCGGTCGTCGGCGGCTACAGCAAGGAGAAGATCGCTCTGCGCCGCGCGATCTCGATGGGCTTCGACCGGCCGGAAATGATCCGCGTCGTCTATCAGGGCCAGGCGCTGCCAGCAACGCAGCCGATCCCGCCCAACTTGCCAGGGCACGACGACCATTGGAGCGTCGACCTCAAGTACGACCCGGCGGCGGCCCGCGCGCTGCTCGACCGGTTCGGCTACATCGATCGCGACGGCGACGGTTACCGCGAGCTGCCCGACGGAAAGCCTCTCAAGCTGGTGATGGCATCCACGCCATCGTCGCGCGACCGCGAGTTCGACGAGCTCTGGCAGAAGAGCATGAAAGCGATCGGCATCCGCATCGAGTTTCTCAAGTCGAAGTTCCCGGACCTGATCAAGATGGGCAAGGCGGGCCAGTTGCAGATGTGGCGGCTGGGTTGGATCAACTTGTACGCCGAGGGCGACGCGTTCGTGCAGCTGCTCTACGGCCCGAACATCGGCCAGACCAACTACGCGCGGTTTTCGCTTCCCGAGTACGACGAGCTGTACCGCGCGTCGCGACGGCTCCCCGACGGTCCCGAGCGCAACAAGATCTATCGACGGATGTCGGAGCTCGTCGCCGCCTACAACCCGTGGTGGCTCGGCTTCTACACGATCGAGAACACGCTGGTGCAGCCGTGGGTATCGGGCTACAAGAAACACGCGTATTGGGAGCATCCGTGGAAGTATCTCGACGTCGACGCCGAGAAGCAGGCGAGGCGATGAGCAGGCGAATGGAGTTTGTGGCGGCAATGCGACAAACGGGTAACCCGATGGCGCTAATGGCGGCCTCGCGCATTGCGCAACGTCCGCGACTTCGCGTAGACTTGCTGCATGTTCAACTTCTCCCCGGGGATGTTCCAACCATGACCAGAACGCCGACGACCTCCGTCACCGCGATCGCATTCGCGGCGCGCGCGTTCGCATGGAAGGAGTTCCTGGATGCGCGCTTCTCCGGCATTGCGTCGGAGATACCGCTGCCGCTTTTGCGTTAGCTGCCCGTGCGGGTTCCCGCCGGGTGTGGCGGGAACCGAACTCCGGGCTTTAATTCCCGAGGCTCGTTTTCTGCCGGTGCCGAATACCCGGCGGCCGGGCGCTTTGCGCCGCGGCTGGAGGAAAACGTGATGCTTATAACTGACCGATTAAGAACCTACTTCCGCCGCACGCTGCGCGGTCTCTGGCTGTCCCGGGCTTTCCGGAAGCTGTGGCTCTCGCTCACCATCACATCGTTCGGCGCGCAGATCACCAACCTCGCGCTGCCGCTGACCGCGGCGCTGTTGCTGCACGCGTCGCCGATGCAGATGGGTATTCTCGTGGCGCTCGAGACATTGCCCTTCGCGATGTTCAGCCTGCACGCGGGCGTGCTGCTCGACCGCGTGCGCAAGCTGCCGGTCGTGATCGCAACGGACATCGGGCGCGGTCTGGCGTTGCTCGCGATTCCGGTCGCGGCGTGGTTCGACGCGCTGTCGGTCGAGTTCTTGTTCGGCGTCGGCTTTCTGTGCGGAGTGCAAAACGTGGTCGGCGGGGCCGCCTACCAGGTTCTGCTCGCACAGATGGCCGGACGCAAGCGGCTGGTCGAAGCCAATGCCAAGATCTCGCTCGGCGAGACTTCGGCCGCTCTGATCGGGCCGGGCATGGCCGGCGGCCTCATCCAGGCGCTGACCGCGCCGTTCGCGATCGCGCTCGATGCCGTCACCTTCTTTATTT
>VBCS01000004.1 GCA_005888955.1 Betaproteobacteria bacterium | reverse complement strand
CCGTCGCTTTGCGCGATCGGATTGAATCTCGACTCGACGGCCATCACGGCGATGATCAACAGCGGATCGACGCCGATCACCTTGCCCTCGCGATACGCGGTCCCGACGAGCTCGCGAGTTGCCTCCAGCGAAATGCGATATCTCCTCGCGACGGCGTTGGCCACCGCTTCGATTTCCGGATCGGCCGACGCAGCCGGGCGCTGCCAATGCCCCTGGCCCACATCGCTCCGCGGCGAATCGGGTATGGTCGCGGGCGGCTGAGCCGGCCCGCCGGCGACGATTCCCCCGTCGCGTGCAGACGACGCCGAAACGACCGCGACCAGCACGACGACGAGCATGGCGAACACGCCAGCCGGCGCGCCGCCCGACCGCGCGAACCGATTGCGAATAGCGGTCTTGCGTGCAGCACAAGGCAACCTCTTCGGCATCGAAAACCTCCGGGTGCTGGTCCCGACGGATGACCGCGACGCAAGTCGCTCGCCGCCATCAGGGCGGCCGGCTGGGGTTACGCTGCTTCAGTCAGGGCCTCCTTGCCCCCGCCGCAGATCTTTCGCGGGCGCACCGAAGGCAGGCACTTTCCCGCATATCGGGCCCCACGCGGCAAGAGCAGGCCGTGCCCGAGCATGAACCGCTCGCGGGAATGGCTGCGAAGAAGTGAGGATCCCGGGCATCGCCTTTGGCTCAGCCCGGGCTACGGTCTTTGCGAAGCACTCCCTCGGCAGCTAGAATGCTGCAATGCACAAGCCGGAGTCTAGAGGCAAAGGAGGGCGCCGTCAAGGACAATATGGTGCGCCGCAATAACGCCCTGAGGTCTGCAGGAAGGCGACTTACTTCCGCGTAGCGGCGGTCACGACGTTGAGCAACTCGTTGGCTTGCTTGCTGCGTACGCTCATCCGGACCAGGATATCCGACGCCGTGACCGGCTTGCCGTAGTAGATCCGGTTCCATTTGTCGGACGTCGAGACGATGGTTCCGTCGAAGTTGATGCCCCCGTATATGCCCTTGGCGCGGCTGAATGAGACGAAGTCGGCGACCAGATCCGTTTGGGCACCGGCACCGACCGGCCCAGCGGCGACCGCGGCGTCGCCCCCCATCTCGAACGAATCCGCTAGCAGGCTATTGAGGCCTTTATCTGTCATGACCAGCGTGACCATCTCGGACACGGAGATCCCCGCCTGAAAGCCCACGCTTGCGGTGGCGACCGTATAGAACGCCGGACCCACCCATTTGCCGCTTTTCGCATCGCGCGCGACCACCACCGCACGACCTCCCGAGCCTCCGAGAATGAAACCGGCCTTGGTGATCTCGGGGGCGATCATCACCGCCTTGGCGCGCCCGAGGTTGCGCTGCAACCAGGCCATGTCGGGGTCGTTCTTGAAGTTCGCAAACGTCAACGTCGCGGCGGTCACGAGCGAGCGCTGATCGGACTGGGCGCACACCGCAGTCGCGAACACCATCGTCGGCAGGGCCACGGTGATCGCCGTACCGATCCAACTTCTCAAAGGTTGTTGCATGCAAATCCCCATTCGCAATGTGCAGCGCGCGTGACGCGCGAACGGTTGCGGCCCGCGCATGGCACAGTATACTTGCCGGCGGCAGCCCGATTGTCGAGCGCCAGCGGGCGCCGGGGCGCGACCACAGGCGTCGCGACGTTCGCCGTTGCGCTGCGCCTGGAGGAACATTACCGATGAAGTCTTCGTCGCAAGCGACGCCGCGTCGAAACGGCGTAACCGCGGTCCATTCGCTCGATCGTTTCGTTTTCACCGTACCGGATCTCGACGAGGCGCAGCGGTTCTATTCGGAGTTCGGCCTCGAAGCGCGCCGCGAGGGCCAGCGCCTCGATCTGCACACCCACGGCCATCCCCAGCACTGGGGATAGATCTTTGCCGCGCCGGGTCGGAAGAAACTCCAGTACCTGCGCTTTGGAGTTTATCCCGAGGACTTCGAGCTGCTGGCGCAGCGTATCGAGCGGACGGGCGCACCGCGAATCGCCGGGCATCCGCTCGGCGACGACGACGGCCTGTGGACGCGCGACCCCGACGGGAACGTGGTGCAAGTCGTCGCGGCCCCCAAGGTTTCGCCCGAGGAGCCGGGACCGGCGGCGTCGCCGCCCGCGCATCCTGCCGGCCGCGGTGCCGCGCCCGGCCGCAGCGGCGCGGGCAGGGTGCATCCACAGCGGCTGTCGCACGTGCTGCTGTTCTCGTCCGACGTCCCGCGTTCGGTGCATTTCTATAGCGAGGCGCTCGGACTGCGCTTGTCCGATCGCTCGGGCGACGTCATCGCCTTCATGCACGGTGCGCATGCCAGCGATCACCACATGCTCGCCTTCGCGAAGTCCGGCGGACCGGGATTGCATCACTCGAGCTGGGTCGTTGAAAGCATCGACGAGATCGGCCTCGGGATGCAGCACATGGCCGACTGCGGCTACGTGCGCAGCTGGGGTGTCGGGCGGCACGTGATCGGATCCAACTACTTCTGCTACATCCAGGACCCGTGGGGAAGCTTCGCCGAGTACTCGCACGACATCGATTTCGTCCCCGCCGACGTCGAATGGCAAAGCGCCGATCATCCGCTGGAGGATTCGTTTTACGTCTGGGGGCCGCCGCCGCCGGATTATTTCATCGTCAATCACGAGATTGCCGCGCCGGCAGCGTAGCGCGCCTCGGCCCGCAGCGCCGATAGCCGCGGATTTACTCCTGTCGACCCATCGCGACAAAGTGCGGATTCGCGAAATCGGGCTTACCGTAGCGCAACTCGGCACCGTTCAGATCGGTCACGCAGCCGCCGGCGGCGCGCAGGATGGCGTGGCCGGCCGCAGTATCCCATTCCATGGTGCGGCCGAAGCGCGGGTAGAGGTCAGCTTGGCCGCCGGCCACGAGGCAGAATTTGAGCGACGAGCCCGCGGTGACGTGTGAGGCGACGACGCGCCCGGTCAGGAAGGCATCGAGCGCGGCGAGATCGCCGTGAGAGCGGCTGGATACGACCGTCAGACCCGTGGCAGGTATGCGACGGCACGTGATGGCCTGGCGGCGCCCCGATTCGTCTTCCACGAAGGCGCCGGCACCGGCGGCTCCGGCGAACAATCGCCCCGACGCCGGCGCAAGCACGACCCCAAGCACCGGGGTGTCCCGCTCGACGAGCGCGATATTCACCGTGAATTCGCCGTTGCGATTGACGAACTCGCGTGTGCCATCCAGTGGATCGACGAGCCAGAATCGTTCCGCGACCACCGGAATTCGTCCCGCGGACGCGGCCTCCTCGGAGACGACTTGCAGGCCCGGCGTGATGCGGGCGAGCGCAGGCAGGACCAGCGCTTCGGCGCGGTGGTCGGCCTCGGTCACCGGAGACGCGTCGCCTTTGCCTTCGACCTTGAATTCGGTGGCGTAGACCTCCATGACGATCGTGCCGGCCGCGCGGGCGATCGGGATGATCCTGTCGAGCAAGTCGAGTTCAGGTAGCATACTCGGCCTGAATCATATATCGAGCCGCTCGCTGTTCGGCGTGGGATCCTCCCGTTCCGGCGCCCGGGCATCGAAGACACGACCGGGATGGCACTTACCTATCTGCAGCGGCTCGAAGCGGAAAGCATCCACATCATCAGGGAAGTCGTCGCCGAGACCGACAATCCGGTGATGCTCTATTCGATCGGCAAGGACAGCGCCGTGATGCTGCACCTCGCGATCAAGGCGTTCTTCCCCGCCAGGCCGCCGTTTCCGCTGCTCCACGTCGACACGACGTGGAAATTCCGCGACATGTACGCGTTCCGCGATCGCCGCGCTGCCGAAGTGGGCATGAAGCTGATCGTGCACGTCAATCCCGAAGGTTTGGCGATGAACATCAACCCGTTCACGCATGGCTCGGCGGTCCACACCGACGTGATGAAGACGCAGGGGCTGCGGCAGGCGCTGGACAAGTACGGTTTCGATGCAGCTTTCGGCGGCGCACGGCGCGACGAGGAGAAATCACGCGCCAAGGAGCGTATCTTCTCGTTTCGGTCGGCACAGCATCGCTGGGATCCCAAGACACAGCGTCCGGAGCTGTGGAAGCTCTCCAACTGGACCGAGCTCGATGTCTGGCAATACATCTATCTGCAGGACATACCCATCGTTCCGCTCTACTTCGCGCGCGAGCGGCCGGTGGTCGAGCGCGACGGAACGCTGATCATGGTCGACGACGAGCGCATGCCGCTCCGTGACGGCGAGGTGCCGGTGCTGCGGAAGGTGCGCTTTCGCACGCTGGGCTGCTATCCGCTCACCGGGGCGATCGAGTCCAACGCCGATACGCTGCCGGCGATCGTTCAGGAAATGCTGCTGGCAAAGACCTCTGAGCGCCAGGGTCGCGTCATCGATTACGATGCGGCCGGATCGATGGAGAAGAAAAAAGTGGAAGGCTACTTCTGATGGCACGAGCCTTTGCGCCGGTCGCAGCCGAAATCGACCATTATCTGGCCACGCACCAACGGAAAAGCCTGCTGCGGTTCATCACCTGCGGCAGCGTCGACGACGGCAAGAGCACGCTGATCGGCCGGCTGCTCTACGAATCGAAGCTGCTGTTCGAGGATCAGCTCGCGGCGCTCGAGGCGGATTCGAGGAAGATGGGCACGCAGGGCGACGGGCTCGATTTCGCGCTGCTGCTCGACGGCCTCACCGCCGAGCGCGAGCAGGGGATCACCATCGACGTTGCGTACCGCTACTTCGCCACCGACCGGAGGAAGTACATCGTCGCCGACACGCCCGGCCACGAGCAGTACACCCGCAACATGGTCACCGGGGCTTCGACGGCCGACGTAGCCGTGCTGATCGTCGATGCCCGCAAGGGCGCGCTCACGCAGACGCGCCGGCACAGCTACCTGGTGTCGCTGCTCGGCATCCGGAAGATTCTGGTGGCGGTCAACAAGATGGATCTCGTCGAGTATGCGGAGGCGCCATTCCGTGCCATCACCGCGGAGTACGGCGATTTCGCGGCGCGCATCGGACTCGACGACGTGACCTTCATTCCGGTGTCCGCGCTGAAGGGCGACAACGTCGTCGCCAAGAGCGCACACATGCCCTGGCATCGCGGCCCCACGCTGATGGGCTATCTCGAGTCCGTTGCCATCGACGAAGAGCGTCTGCAGAAGGCGCCGTTCCGATTGCCGGTGCAATGGGTCAATCGCCCGCATCACGACTTTCGCGGTTTCGCCGGAACGATCGCGAGCGGGACGATCCACACCGGCGAGCGCGTTCGCGTGCAGCCATCGGGCCGCGAGAGCACGATCGCGCGCATCGTAACCGCCGATGGCGACCTCGCGCAGGCCATCGCCGGCCAGTCGATCACCCTGACGTTGACCGATGAGATCGATATCTCCCGCGGCGACCTGATCTCCACCGCGTCGGCACCGCCCGAGGTCGCAGACCAGTTCGAGGCGACGATCATCTGGATGGCGGACGAGCCGATGCTACCGGGTCGGCCGTACCTGCTCAAGATCGGCGCGCGTACCGTCAATGCGCAGATCGGCGATCTCAAATACAAGGTCAACGTCAATTCGCTCGAGCACGTCGCCGCCAAGACGCTGGCGCTGAACGAAATCGGCGTGTGCAATCTCTCGCTCGACCACCCGGTCGCTTTCGACGTGTACAAGGACAATCGCGATACCGGCGCGTTCATTTTCATCGACCGCGTCAGCAACAACACCGTCGGCGCAGGCCTGCTCGAATTCGCGTTGCGCCGGGCGCACAACATCCACATCCAGGCGCTCGACCTCAACAAGGGTGTGCGCGCGCAGTTGAAGGGCCAGAAATCCTGCGTGCTCTGGTTGACCGGCCTTTCGGGTGCCGGCAAATCGACGATCGCCAACCTGGTCGAGAAAAAGCTCCATGCGCTTGGCCGCCACACGTATCTGCTCGACGGCGACAACATCCGCCACGGCCTGAACAAGGATCTCGGGTTTACCGACGTCGACCGCGTCGAGAATATCCGGCGCGTCGCCGAGGTGGCGAAGCTGATGGTCGATGCGGGCCTGATCGTTATCACGGCGTTCATCTCGCCGTTCCGCGCCGAGCGGCGCATGGCGCGCGAGTTGATGGACGCCGCAGAATTCATCGAGATCTTCGTCGACACGCCGCTCGCCATGGCCGAGCAACGCGATTCCAAGGGGCTGTACAAGAAGGCGCGACAGGGCGAATTGAAGAACTTCACCGGAATCGACTCGCCGTATGAAGTCCCCGAGCACGCGGAGATCCATGTCGAAACGACGCGACTCGCCGCGGATGCAGCAGCCGATCTCATCGTGCGCGAGCTTGGCAGGCGCGGGGTCATCGGAACCGTCGTATAGCCCGTACCGCTCGTTCGGCGCCGGCGGGGGTTCGCGCCGACCGGTCGTGTCCCGGGAAGCGAGATCATGGAACACCGAACCGACCGTTATCCGGAGATTCGCGAAGCTGTGCGCGCGCTCTGCGCGAACTTTCCCGACGCGTATTTCCGCGAGCTCGACGAAGCGCGCACGTATCCCGAAGCATTCGTCGACGCGCTCACGAAGGCGGGATGGCTCGCCGCGCTGATCCCGCAGGAATACGGCGGCTCCGGCCTGGGCTTGGCGGAAGCCTCGGTGATCATGGAGGAGATCAACCGCTGCGGCGGCAACTCGGGCGCATGTCACGGCCAGATGTACAACATGGGAACGCTGCTGCGGCACGGCTCGGAGGTGCAGAAGCAGAAGTATCTTCCGGGTATTGCCGCGGGTGAGCTGCGGCTGCAGTCGATGGCCGTGACCGAGCCCACGACCGGCACCGACACGACCCAGCTCAAGACGACCGCGGTCCGGAAAGGCAGCCGCTATGTCGTCAACGGCCAGAAGGTGTGGATCTCACGCGTGCAGCACTCGGACCTGATGATCCTGCTCGCGCGCACGACGCCGCTCGCCGAGGTCAAGCGCAAGTCGGAGGGGATGTCGATCTTCATCGTCGAGCTCGAGAACGCAGTCGGCAAGGGGCTCACGGTCCGGCCAATCCGCAACATGGTCAATCACGAGACCAACGAGCTGTTCTTCGACAACCTCGAGATTCCCGCGGAGAACCTGATCGGCGAAGAAGGGAAGGGTTTCAAATACATTCTCGACGGGCTCAACGCCGAGCGCACGCTGATCGCCGCCGAATGCATCGGCGATGGCTACTGGTTCATCGACCGCGCCGCCAAGTACGCCGGCGAACGTGTCGTTTTCGGCCGCCCGATCGGTAAGAACCAGGGCGTCGCCTTTCCAATCGCCGAGGCCTATATGGAGGTCGAGGCGGCCAACCTGATGCGCTTCAAGGCGTGCGATCGTTTCGACCGCGGTGAGCCTTGCGGTGCCGAGGCCAACATGGCCAAGCACCTCGCGGCGAAGGCGGCGTGGGAGGCGGC
>VBCS01000461.1 GCA_005888955.1 Betaproteobacteria bacterium | reverse complement strand
TGAAAAGCCGATTGAAAACCACGCCGAAACGCTCTCCCAATATTCGCCGATAATCGCGCTCCAGGTCGTCTTGGCTGGGCGGCAAATACGGGCCCAGCGGGTTATAGACCAGATTCAGGACGAGGCGCGTGTCGGGCTTGCCGTAGCCGAGCGCGTTGAGTCGTTGCAGGCCGTCGATGCTGCGCTCGAAAACGCCGTCTCCGCGCTGCGCGTCGACGTTTTCCTTGGAATAGCATGGCAAGGACGCGACCACTTCCACCCGATGCAGGGCGAGAAACTCATCCAATCCGTCCTGGCCGGCTTCGGAAAGAATGGTCAAATTGCAGCGATCGATGACGTGCGCTCCGGTTGCTCTTGCCGCGACCACCAGGCTCCGGAAATTTGGATTCAATTCGGGCGCGCCGCCGGTCAGGTCGACCGCTCGAATGCCGCGCGCACGCACGACCTCGATCACGAGGGCCGCGGTCTCCGCGTCCATCATTTCCTTGCGCGTTGGGCCCGCGTTCACATGACAATGCTGACAAGTCTGGTTGCAGCGATAACCGAGATTGACTTGCAATGTTTCCAGATCGCGCCGACGTACGCGCGGGAAATCGGTATCGCGAAGAAGTGGAAAAGTAGCGTGCACCGATATCTCTCGAATTTTTCTGTCAACCTTCGCGACAGGGCGCGACTTTCATACGAGTAGTGTACTCAGAATGGCGAAACAAAGATCGTGGGACGCCTCATTGTTGCAGTCGCCGCAGGTACGCTCGGATGCGCGCCGCATTCTTGCCGAGGTCGCCTTCTCCGAGGCGCGAGACCGAGCGCACATCGAGACGGCTGCCCGCGGCGGTGGGAGTGACGCGAACTACGATGTCGTCCTTGAACCCGAACCAAAGCGTTGTATCGGTAGCTTCGATTCGCCCTTGAGCCGGCACCGCGGCGACGATTTGCCAGCCAATGTCGCGGGCCGCAGTCAACGCCCGCTTGAACGCTGCGTCAGGTGACTCGGCAAGCGTGACGGGCCGAATGTCTGGATACGCCATGCGTTGCCGCCCGGCGACAGCCTCTCCTTGGTATTCAACGGAGTTGGGGGAGCCTTGCCGTAGCGCGATCATGGCTACGAATCGCGGCGGATTCTCCGTGTCCGTTGTGATGTCGTGGATCGGCGGCGAAGCCTTAGAGCTCTGCAACAGCGCGAACGGCACGCCAAACGCAACCGCCCCTGCCACGGCGCCAGTCAACGTCAAGGCGAAACCGCGTCTCTGCGCACCAGGCCGCGTGATCCACGCGCCGACAAGAGCGAACGCAGCGGCACCGAGACCCATCCACGCGCCCCAACGCATGAGAACAAGCACGCCGGTCAAGTCGACAAGCCCCAGCCTATATGCCGGGCCTGCCCCGCTCACCATTAACAGGCCAAATACGGCCGCAACAAAGCCGACGATGGCTATCACCGAGGTTTTTTGGGGTGACATTATGGTTAACGGGTTGGAAAGCGCCATGTTACGCCGGTGCTCAATATGCACCAAACCGCCGCGCGCTCCTACTGCGCCCAGAGAAAACCAGCGCTAAGCTTCATAGCGGGCACAACATGACCGAGATCATCCAAGATCTGTTCGAGTATCACCAGCGCAGCAAACATCGCGTCAACCATTACGCTCCCGGTCCGACCGGACTCGACTGGGCAAACCAGCCGGACCCGTTCCGGGAGTTTCGCGGCGCACCCCAGACGAAGTTGCCTTTAGCCGCCGATTCCCTGGTCACACGCTACAACGACGTGCGCGCCGGGATCTTGCCGCCCCCGTGCAGATTCGATGTTGATACGCTGGGAATTCTCTTCGAACTCTCACTCGGCCTGTCGGCGTGGAAATCCTATGGCGGCAAACGGTGGGCGCTTCGCTGCAACCCTTCCAGCGGAAACCTGCATCCGACCGAAGCCTATATTCTGTGTCCGCAGCTTCCCGGCTTGGCGGCCGGGGTCTACCACTACCTGAGCCGGGATCATGTGCTCGAAAAGCGCGCGGCAGTCGATGACCCGCGGTGGACTCAAGCATTTTCCGGCAAGGGTGTCCTCATCGGCATCAGCTCAATTTACTGGCGCGAAGCGTGGAAATACGGCATGCGTGCATGGCGCTACTGCCAGCATGATTGTGGCCATGCCGTTGCTGCAGTGAGCTATGCTGCAGCCGCTCTTGGTTGGCAAAGCCGAATGGCCTTTCCCGCCGCGGACGAGGTCGTGGCCGGCTTGCTGGGACTCGGCCGCAGCGCGGATTTCGAGTCTGCCGAAGCAGAAGCGCCGGATGCCCTGCTGTGGGTCGGTGATCCCGATGCGCAGCCTGATCCGGCGCGCCTATTGGACCCTATGCGCAGCGCGAGCTGGTACGGCCACGCCAACCGGTTGAGCCAAGAGCAGATACTGTGGCCGGAAATTGCTTTGATTCATCGCGTCACGCGCAAGCCTCTTGGGCCGGAGCCAGCCGCGCCGGTAACCGCGTCGCTCCCACTCCCTGCTACGCCCGCTCTCGATCTAAGCTTTGCCCAGCTTGCAAGACAACGCCGCAGCGCCGTGGATTTCGACGGTCGTACGAGTATCAGCGCCG
>VBCS01000097.1 GCA_005888955.1 Betaproteobacteria bacterium | reverse complement strand
GCGATGTCGACGTTGGTGCCGATCTCGAACGTGACCTGGATCTGCACGATGCCGTTCGAAGCCGAGTTCGAGCTCATGTAGATCATGTTCGGCACGCCGTTGATCGCGTTTTCCAAAGGCGCGGCGACGGTCTGTTCCAGCGTCTGCGCGGAGGCGCCCGGATAGATCGCCTGCACCGTAACCACGGGCGGGGCTATTTCGGGATACTGCGCGATCGGCAGCGAGCGCATCGACGCGAGGCCGGCGAGCACGATGAAAGTCGAGATGACTGCCGCAAAGAGGGGGCGGTCGATGAAAAAGCGCGAGAACATGGTTTTCCCTTGCGCTTATTTCGACGCGGCGCCGGAAGGAGCCTTGGCGGGGCTACCCGGCGCGGTGGGCGCGCCCGATGCGGGCGCGGAGCTGGCGAGCTTGATCGGACCGCCGGGCTGAAGCCTTGCGACGCCGTTGACGATCACGTTATCGCCGGCCTTCAGTCCGGAATCGATGACGAAAAGATTGCCGCCGTCGGCGTCGACCCAGTCGCCAACCACGATGGGCTGGGGTTGCGCGATGTCCTTGCCATCCTTGTCCTTGGCGGCGACGTAGACGAACTTTCCCTGCGGGCCATCGAGCACCGCCACCTGCGGCACGGCGAGCGCGTTCTTGCGCTCGGCGCCGCGCAGCACCACGCGCACGAACTGGCCGGGCTTCAGCGCAGCGTCGTTATTGACGACCTCCGCGCGCATCTCATAGGTTCCGGTCGAAGGGTTCACGCGCGTGTCGGCAAAGTTGATGCGGCCGCGGCGCGGAAACGTCGAGCCGTCGGAGAGCTTGATGGTCACGTCGTAGGCATTGTCTTTCGGCAGGGCGAGTGCCCCAGCGGCAACCGCGCGGGTCAGCCGCAGCTGCTCGTTTTCGGAAACGCTGAAGCCGACCCAGATCGGATCGGTCTGCGAGATGACCGTGAGCAACGTGTCGTTCGCGGTGGCGAGGCTGCCCTCGGATTTCATCGCCCGGCTCGACAGGCCCGAGATCGGAGCGACGACGTTGGTATAGCCCCAGTTGAGTTTCAGCTCGTCGAGCTTGGCCCGCGCGGACTGCACGGCAGCGGCAGCGAACTCGGCATTCGACGCCGCGTCGTCGGCTTCCTTCTGGCCGATGGCTTTGCGCTCGGCGAGCGGGGCGAGGCGCGCGCGCTCCCGCTCGGCTTGCGCCTTCTGCGCCTCGGCCCTGACGAGCTCCGCCTGAGCTTGCGCGACCTGCGCGGCGTAGGGCTTCGGGTCGATGGTGAACAAGGGTTGACCGGCTTTGACCGAAGCTCCCTCTTGGTAGAGCCGCTTTTCGATGATCCCGGTCACACGGGCACGAACTTCGACATCCTTGGATCCCAGCGTCTGTCCGACATACTCGAACGCAACAGGAAAATTGCGCGGTGCAATGACCTGCGTCGTGACCTCGGCCGGCGGAAATCCGCCGAAGCCCGCATGCTGAGATTGCCCGCAGGCGGCCAAGGCCGCAGCGACCGCCAATGCGGCGGCAGGACGGTAAATGGGGAAAGCTAGGCGCATAGCGACTCCTGTTCTAGATGCGCGGATTATTGCAGTGCAACTTGCGGGGAATCCCAAGAATACATACAATCATGCATGTTTGTAAAGCCCCCACGACGGGATTTTTGTTTGTAAAAGCCCGGAGCAAGAAGCTCAGATGGTCCGCAAAACCAAGGTTGAGGCCGCTGTCACGCGCGAACAACTGCTCGACGCAGCCGAGCGGGTATTCCGCGATCGGGGGGTGGCAAAGACCTCGCTCGCCGAAGTCGCGGCCGCTGCCGGCGTGACGCGCGGCGCAGTTTACTGGCATTTCAGGGATAAAGCGGACCTATTCGGCGCCATGTGCGAGCGCGCAACTTCGCCGCTCGACGCCATGCTGGTCGAGGCAGGCGGCAGAACGCACGACGATCCGCTGGGAGCGGTGCGTGCGCTCGCAGTCTCAGCCCTCATCCGGCTGGCCACTGATCCGCGCGCGCAGGCGGTCTTCGAGGTGATATTCCATACCGAGCTCACTGGCGAGCTCGCGGATTTCGCCGGGCGCCAGGAGCGCGACCGCTGCGACTGCCTGTCGAACGTCGAGAGCATCGTGGAACAGGCAGTCGCGCGCGGGCAATTGCCGGCCGACACCGATACCGCTCTCGCCACACGCCTTCTGCACGCTTACATAAGCGGGATCATGCGCGAGTGGGTGTTCGACAAGGGCGCGTACGACCTGGCAGCGCGGGCGTCGAGCCTGGTCGACACCATCGTCGCAGGATTAGCGGCCAACCCGCCGCGCCGTGCGACTCGCGTGCGCCCGCGCGTGCGCCCACGCACGGCAAGCGCGGCGTGAGTGGCGCGCGCCGCGCACTCTTGCGTGGCGGGTCCGAGGAAGCCGCCCGCTTTCCATCGCGCGGCGTGCGCGCCGTTGTGATTTAATCGCCTCTCCCGCGGCGCTTCGCCGATCCCGCGCCGCGAACCAGGAGGAGGTCATGCGTTTCCGTGCGTTCGGCATCGCGCTGGTCGCCGCGATCGTCGCCGTCGCGGTGCACGCACAGGCGCCCGCGCCGGCGCCGCTGCGCGTCATCGCCTTCGACGGCGGCTGGAACCTGCCTCTGTGGGCCGCGCAGCGACAGGGCTTCTTCGAAACAAACGGCGTTTCGGTGCAGCTCACCTACACGCCCACCTCGGCGTTCCTCGTCACTTCGCTGCTCGACGGCAAATTCGACATCGCGCTGGCGACGATCGATAACCTCATCGCCTACCAGGAAGGACAGGGCGAAGCGAAGATCGCCGACAATCCCGACCTGTTCGCGTTCATGGGCGGCGACGGCGGATTTCTTTCGATCGTGGCGCGCCCGGGCATCAAGGACGTCGCAGGGCTCAAGGGCGGCACGCTGTCGGTCGACGCGATGACCACCGGCTTCGCATTTGTCCTGCGCGAGCTCGTCGTCCGCGGCGGGTTGGCCGAGACCGACGTGACGTTCGTCCGCGCCGGCGGCACGGCCAACCGCTACCGCGAGCTGATCGCGGGAAAGCACGACGCGACGCTGCTGCGCACGCCGTTCGAGCTGCTCGCGCGCGATCGCGGCTTTGTCGTGCTCGCGAGCGCCGAATCGCTCGGCCCGTACCAGGGCACCGCGGGCTTTGCGCGCCGCAGCTGGGCCCGCGATCACGAAGCGGCGCTGGTCGGCTTCCTGCGCGCGTACAAGGCCGCGACCGACTGGCTCTACGACCGCAAGAACCGCGACGTCGTGGAAGCGCTGCTGATCGCCAACATCCGCGACATGACACCCGTGCTGGCGAGGCAATCCTACGACCTGCTGCTAGCCGACAGGGGTGGCCTCGCGCGCGACCTCGCGCCCGACGCGGCAGCCATCCGGACCGTGCTCGGACTGCGCAGCAAATACGGCGCGCCGCAGAGATCGCTCACCGACCCGATGAAATACGTCGACCTCGGCTACTACGAGAAGGCGTTCGGCAAGCGCTGACGCGGGCGTAGCCCGGGCTGAGCGCGAAGCGCGATGCCCGGGGCCACGATCGCAAAATTCCCGGGCATGGCGTCGCTCAACCCGGGCTACGAATTCGATGCACTGATCAGGAATGCCGCAATGGCGAGGAAAAAAGCCGCAGAGCCCCGGAGCGTCCGTCCCGACGACATCGATCCGCATCACCGCTGGGATCGCCCGTTGCAGGCGCCCGGCCATACGCAAGTCGATTTCGAGGAACGCGTCAATTTCCGACGCCTGCACGACTACCGGCTCTCGCGCACCCGCGCGGCGCTCGCCCACTCGGGCCTGGGCGCGCTGCTGTGCTTCGACCAGCACAACATCCGCTATATCACGAGCACCGTGATCGGAGAATGGGCGCGCGACAAGCTCACGCGCTACGCGCTCCTGACCGGCAACGGCGATCCCTACATCTGGGATTTCGGCTCGGCGGCGAAGCATCATCGACTGCACGCGCCATGGCTCCACCACGATCATTGCCGCGCGGGCCTGCTGGGCTTGCGCGGCGCAGTCGGCGGCGACGGCGCGCTCTTCCGCGAGGCCGCGCGCGAAATCAAGGCGCTGCTCGACACCGAAGGCGTGGCATCGATGCCGCTTGGACTCGACGTCGTCGAGCCGCCGATGCTTTTCGAATTGCAGAAGCTCGGGATCGAGGTGCGCGACGGCCAGCAGACGCTGCTCGAAGCGCGCGAGGTCAAGAACATCGACGAGCTCACGCTGCTCAACATGGCCGCGGCGATGGTCGACGGCGTCTACCAGGATATCGCCGATGCGCTCAAGCCGGGGGTCAAGGAGTCCGAGATCGTCGCGCTCGCCACCGCGCGCCTGTATGAGATGGGCAGCGACTGCGTCGAGTCGATCAACTCGATCTCCGGAGAGCGCTGCAATCCGCACCCGCACAACTTCACCGATCGTCTGGTCCGACCGGGCGACCAGGCGTTCTTCGACGTCATCCAGTCGTTCATGGGGTATCGGACCTGCTACTACCGCACGTTCAACGTCGGAATGGCCACTGCCGCCCAGCGCGACGCGTACCGCAAGGCGCGCGAGTGGATGGATCGCGCAATCGATCTGCTCAAGCCCGGCGTCACCACCGACAAGATCGCGCGCTCGTTCCCGAAGGCGCAGGAGATCGGTTTCGCCAACGAGATGGAAGCGTTTGGACTGAACTTCTGCCACGGGCTGGGGCTCGGATTGCACGAGCGGCCGCTGGTGTCGCGCCTCAATTCGCTCAAGGAGCCTATCGAGCTCAAGGCCGGCATGGTGTTCGCGGTCGAGACGTATTGCCCGGCAGCCGACGGGATTTCCGCCGCGCGGATCGAGGAAGAGGTGATCCTGACGCCCAACGGGCCGAAAGTGATTTCACTCTACCCGGCGCAGGAGCTGCCGATCGCTAATCCCTATTAAGCGTTAGTACGGCGCGCGGCGCCGTACTAACTCCGCCGATTGAAGGAGGCGCCGCTACGCGTCGCCCCTTAATCGGCGGGAAACCGTAGCATTGCGCAAATATCATCGATCCCATGTCAGCCGAGGAACCTCCCATGACCGCACGCACACCCGAGGATGTCGACCGATTGTTCGCCGAGGCACTCAACGCGGGCTCGCTCGACGCGCTCGTCGCTCTCTACGAGCCACAGGCC
>VBCS01000460.1 GCA_005888955.1 Betaproteobacteria bacterium | reverse complement strand
TGATGAGGATCAGGCCCGGACCTTTGACCTTCCAGAACCGGCCGAGCATGAACACGACGCCGCGCTGGTACTCGCGCAGAACCTTGAACGACGACGCGAGGATTACGAGGATGATGATCAAGATGATGCCGCCGAATCCCACTCCGAATACCATGGCTAACCTCCCGCGCCTTCGTTAAGCGGCGTCACGGTCAGCACCAGTCCATTGCGCCCCGTGACTCGAACGTCCTGCCCGCGCTTGAGCGGAACCCCGCTTTGCACGCGCCATTGCTCGCTGCGCACCCGCGCCCAAGCCTCGCCTTCCGCGTCCTCGAGCACGACGCCGACGCTGCCGATCAGCTCCTCGGCGCCGGTGACGACGGGCTGCCGGCGCGCCCTGAGCGCGACTCCGCCGACGAGGAAGACGAACGCGGCCGAGATGAGCGCGAGCGATCCGATCAGCCAGTAGGGAACGCCGAAGCCGGGCACCTCGGTGTCGATCAGCATCACCGCGCCGATGACAAAGGCGATGATGCCGCCCACACCCAGCGACCCGTAGCTCGGCAGAAACACCTCCGCGACCAGGAAGGCGAGCCCCAGGAGCACCAGTGTCAATCCGGCGTAATTGACCGGAAGCATGTTGAGCGCGAACAGTCCGAGACACAGGCAGATCGCGCCGACCACGCCCGGCAGCACGAAACCCGGATTGGAGAACTCGAAAAACAACCCGTATATGCCCAGCATCATCAGGATCAGCGCGACGCTGGGATCAGTGATCACGGCGAGGAACCGGCTCTTCCAGTCGGGCTCCATCATGATTGCTGTGGCGCCCTCCGTGGCCAGCACTCGCTCGCCCGCGGCGGTGTTCACCTTGCGGCCGTCGAGCTTCTTCAGCAGCTCCGGCACGTCGCGCGCGTTGAGATCGATGACCTTTTGCGCCAGAGCTTCGTCGGCCGACAGGCTCACCGCTTCGCGCACGGCACGTTCGCCCCATTCCGCGTTGCGTCCGCGCAGTTGCGCGAGCCCGCGGATGTACGCCGCCGCGTCGTGAGTCTGCTTCTTGGTCAACGTGTCCTGAGGCGCATTCGCTTCTTCGCCGGGTTTCGCCTTGCCCTTCTCCCTTTCCTTGTCGATAGCCGGAGGTGGCGAAGGCGATGTGGGCGATGGCATGCCGATCTGGATGGGCGTGGCGGCGCCGAGGTTCGTTCCGGGCGCCATCGCCGCGATATGACTGGCGTAGAGGATGTACGTGCCGGCGCTCGCGGCGCGCGCACCGCTGGGACCGACGAAGACCGCGACCGGGATGCGCGAGGCGAGGATCGCCTTGATGATCTCGCGCATCGAGGTGTCGAGCCCGCCGGGCGTATCGATCTGCAGCACGACGAGCTGCGCGCCCTCGCGATCGGCGCGCGCGAGCCCGCGCGTCACATAGTCGGCGCTCGCCGGTCCGATCGCTCCGGAAAGCGGCAGTACGATCACCGGCGCGGGCGCAGCGCCGGTCGCGCCCGCGGCCAATGCGAGCCATGCCGACACGACGACCTGCAACAGCAACTTCACCGCGAAACGCCTCGCGGAATCAGGTATGGGTGATGATTATTGCAGAAAACGCGCTCGCCCGCGCGCTGATGCGACGCTCTACACGGACTGCCAGAGGAGGACGACGATCACGCCGGTGAGCAGCACCGCCAGCAACGCCAGCCAGCCGTTCTGGGACCGCTGTGCGGCGGCGAGCTTCTCGAGAGCATCTTGCGACACGGGCGGTGGCGCCGAGAGCCGCTGGTAGATGAGCCGCGGCAATTGCGGCAGCACAGTGGCCAGAAACGGCGCCTCGTCGCGCAGCCGGCGCTCGAGCGCACGCCAGCCGACCTGGTCCCGCATCCAGCGCTCTAAAAACGGTTTCGCGGTGACCCACAGATCGAGATCGGGATCGAGCTGGCGCCCCAGGCCTTCGACGTTGAGCAGCGTCTTCTGCAGCAGCACGAGCTGCGGCTGGATCTCGACGTTGAACCGCCGCGACGCCTTGAACAGCTGCACCAGCACGCGACCGAGCGAGATTTCCTTCAAGGGCCGGTCGAAGATCGGCTCGCACACCGCGCGGATCTCGCTTTCCAGCTCGTCGACCCGCGTCTCCGGCGGCACCCATCCCGATTCGATGTGCGCGGTGGCGACGCGGTGGTAATCGCGGCGGAAGAAGGCGAGGAAGTTCTGCGCGAGATAGCTCTTGTCGGTCTCGGAGAGCGTGCCCATGATGCCGAAGTCGAGCGCGATGTATTTGCCGAAGTTGGCGGGATCGGTGGCCACGAAGATGTTTCCCGGATGCATGTCGGCGTGGAAAAAGCCGTCGCGGAACACCTGCGTGAAAAAGATCTCGACGCCGGCGCGGGCCAGGCGCGGAATGTCGATGCCTTCGGCCTTCAGCCTGTCGATCTGGGCGATCGGGATGCCGGACATGCGCTCCATCACCATGACTTCGGTGCTGCACCAGTCCCAGTGGACCTCGGGAATGCGCAGCAGCGGCGAACGCAGGAAATTGCGCCTGAGCTGCGAGCAGTTGGCCGCTTCGCGTCCGAGGTCCAGCTCGTCGTGGATGGTCTTGTCGAACTCTGCGACCACCTCCCGCGGCTTGAGGCGCTTGCCGTCCGACCAGAGCTTCTCGACCAGCCAGGCGCCCATCTGCATGAGCGCGAGGTCCCTCTCGATGGTCGCCGCGATCTTCGGGCGCAATACCTTGACTGCCGCCGGCGTGCCGTCGGGAAGCTCGGCGAGATGCACCTGCGCCACCGACGCGCTCGCGACCGGCTCGCGCTCGAATGATTTGAAGACGCGCTCGACAGGCTTGCCGTAGACGCGGTTGAGC
>VBCS01000459.1 GCA_005888955.1 Betaproteobacteria bacterium | reverse complement strand
GATCCGCTGCTGCACTTTTTCATCGACCGTTACGCCGAGTCCTACCGGCGCGAGCTGGACGCATTCATCGAAGCGGTCGAAACGCGCACCATGCCGTTGATCGGACTCGACGACGGGCGGCGCGCACTCATGATCGCCGAGGCTGGCGTGCGGTCGGCCAAGAGCGGTATGCCGGTGGCGCTTCGGGCCTGACTCCTCGCGTTTGGATCGGACTCGAGAATTCGCCGTCGCTTGCACTGCTAGGCCGTTGCGGCATACCTTGACGGGAGAAAGACAATGACCGCAGGGGACGGAACGTCACTTCCGAGGGAAGAATCCACCATGTACCGTCGCGTCGTGCGCGCCGCCATCCGATGGCTGGCACCGTTCATCGTCTTCGCGAGCTGCCTCGCCGGCGCCGCGGACCCCGCCAAGATCCTGCACATCGCGCTGCCGCGCGCCGAAACCGGCTTCGACCCGGCGATGGCGAGCGAAATCTATTCCTCTGCTGTGATCGCCGCGATCATGGAGCCTTTGCTCACGTTCGACTATTTGGCGCGCCCGGCCAAGGTCATTCCGCTCACGGCTGCGGCGCTCCCGGAGATCACGGATAACGGCAAGACGTACACGTTCAGGATCAAGCCAGGGATTGTTTTTGCCAGCGATCCCGCGTTCAAAGGGACGCGGCGCGAACTTACGGTCGACGATTACGTCTACGCGATCAAGCGCCTCGTCGATCCGGTGACCCGGTCGCCGAACGCGTTCTACGTCGAGGGAAAGATCGTCGGTCTCGACGAGGCCGTTGCGGCGTCCAAGGCCAACGCCAAATTCGACTACGCCGCGAAGATCCCCGGACTAGAGGCCATCGATCGTCACACGCTGCGCATCCGTCTCAAGAACAGCGACTACACGTTCTCCAACATCATGGCGCTGCCGGCGCTCAGCGCGGTCGCGCACGAGGTCGTGGAGGCATACCCCGGCAATGTGCAGGCACATCCGGTGGGGACTGGACCGTACGTGCTGAAATCGTGGGTGCCGGCTGCGAAGATCACGCTGGAGGCAAACCCCTCGTTTCGCGAGTTCGTCTGGAGTTTCGCGCCTGGCGACGATCCGGGCGACAAGGCGATCGTCGCGGCGATGCGCGGCAAGAAGATGCCGCAGGTGGGCGTCATCGAAATCCGCGTGATGGAAGAGCAGCAATCGGGTTGGCTGGCCTTCCAGGGCGGCGAGCTCGACATCTTCGAGCTGCCGGGCGTATTCGCGCCGATGGCGTTGCGCGGCGACAAGCTCGCTCCCGAACTTGCGAAGAAGGGCATCTACCTGTCGCGGATTCTCAACCCGTCGATCACGTACACCACGTTCAACCTGCGTGATCCGGTCGTCGGAGGCTTCGCGAAAGAGAAGGTCGCGCTGCGCCGCGCCATCGTGATGGCGTACAGCGTTGCAGAGGAGATCGAGGTCATCCGCAAGGGCCAGGGCGCACCGCTCCAGATGCCCATTCCACCCGGTGTCGCCGGCTACTCTCCGAGTTACCGGAGCAGCATCGCCCACGATCCGGCAGCCGCGAACAAGCTCCTCGACCAGATGGGCTACCGCAAGGGTGGCGATGGCTATCGGACGCTGCCGGACGGCAAGCCGCTCGTGCTGCGGTACTCGAGCCAGACCGACGCCACCGCGCGCGATTACGACGAATTGTGGAAAAAAGCGCTCGACTCGATCGGCATTCGTCTGACGATCGACAAGGGCAAATACAGCGACCAGATCAAGGCGGCCATCGGCTGCCAGCACCAGATGTGGAGCTACGGCTGGATCGCCGACTATCCGGACGGCGACAACTTCATGCAGCTCTTGTACGGCCCCAACATCAACCAGAGCAATGTCGCCTGCTATGCGTCGCCGAAATACGATGCGCTCTACAAGGAGTCACAGCTGATGCGCGACTCGCCGCAGCGCAACCAGCTCTTCGAGCGGATGGCCCGGCAATTCGAGGCCGATACGCCGTGGCGGCTGCGTGCCGCGCCGTACCGAAGCATGCTCGCGCAGCCGCGGGTGATCGGCTACAAAGCGCATCCGGTCCTGCTCGGCGAGTGGATCTACGTCGACATCGCGCGCTGAGAAGCGGTGGCGATCTTCCGGCCGGTGCATGGCATCTCCTCTTTCGGAGTGGATGGAGCTCGCTATCCCGCATCAATGGCGTCTCGAACATGCCGTTGCTCTACTTCCCGAGATGTTCTATGCGGTACGCGATCTCAGGTCCTTCGTCCCCCTCGTACGCGAGCTGTGCCATCGCTAGGGAGAATGGCTCCAGATATCTCGCGATTCGCAGTGGTCCAGCGTCCACGGGTTCAAAACCGACATCACGAATCAGACTCGCCGCGACGTCTTTCGCGTCCTGATCATCCCCGCAGTACATAAGGCTCGGCCGGCGGCGAGTCCGTCGCTTTGCATCGAATACGTCGAACAAGACCTCACTCGGGACGGTGCTGAATGCGGAGACGACCTCGGCCTTTCGAACCTTCTTGGCCAACGCCTCCGCACCCGACGAGGTGTGGGCGAT
>VBCS01000458.1 GCA_005888955.1 Betaproteobacteria bacterium | reverse complement strand
TCGAGCACGGTGCCGACATCGTGATCCATTCCGCCACCAAGTATCTGGGCGGCCACGGCACGACCATGGGCGGCGTAATCGTCGAGTCGGGGAAGTTCGACTGGGGCAACGGCAAGTTTCCGCAGATGACGACGCCGTCGCGCGGCTACCACGGCGTCATCTTCCACGAGACCTTCGGCGATTTCGGATTCACGATGAAAGCGCGCATGGAAGTCATGCGTACGCTGGGGCCGACGCTGTCGCCGTTCAACGCGTTCCTGCTGCTGCAAGGCATCGAGACGCTGCACCTGCGAATGCCGAGACATTGCGAATCGGCATTGGCGATCGCGCGACACCTCGCGGAGGACCCGCGGGTCGCGTGGGTGAACTATCCGCTGCTGCCCGGCAACCGCTACGAGGCGCTGGCGCAGCGTTACCTGACCCGCGGCGCCGGCGGCATCCTGACGTTCGGCCTCAAAGCCGGCGCCGAAGCCGGGGTACGCTTCATCGAGGCGGTGCAGTTTCTATCGCACCTGGCCAATGTCGGCGACGCGAAGACGCTCGTCATCCACCCGGCATCGACGACGCACCGCCAGCTCGACGAGGAAGAACAGCGCGCCGCCGGCGTGCTGCCGGAGATGATCCGGCTGTCGGTGGGGCTCGAAACGCTCGATGATATTCTCTGGGACATCGATCAGGCGCTCGCGACCGCATCCCGGTGAACAGCCGACGTTATCCCTCGCTGACCTGGCCCTGGGTCGGGCTGCTGCTCTGCCTGGCGCTGCTGGGACAGGAATACTTGCTGCAGGCAACCGGCCCGAATGCACCGCTTACCGCCTACCGCATCACGCTGATGGCCGCCGGTGTCACGTCGCTGGCGCTGATCTTTTTGCCGCCGCGGCGCATCGGTTATCTGCTCGGATTCTTCGTTTGCGCCGGACTAATGGGCTACGCGCTGTACCTGCAATACGTGATGGATCTCGAACCTTGCCCGCTGTGCATATTGCAGCGCGTCGCCGTGATCGCAATGGGTCTCGTGTTTCTGATCGCGGCCTTCCATAACCCCGGGCGAACCGGCGCGGGCGTGTATGCGCTGCTCCAGTTGGTGATCGGCGGTGCCGGCGCGGCAATCGCTGCGCGCCAGGTATGGCTGCAGTCGCTACCCATAGATCAGGTGCCCGCGTGCGGCATGGGGCTCAATTACATGCTCGAGACGCTGCCTTTCACAGACGTGTTGCAGAAGGTGCTCGAGGGCAGCGGCGAATGCGCCGAGAAAGGCTGGGAGTTTCTGCACCTGTCGATTGCCGGTTGGACGCTTGTATTCTTCGTCGCGATGATCGCGGCGAGCTTCGCGCTGATCCGCCGCGATTGACGCCGCCGCGCGATCCGGCGAGGTCCGGCAAATACTGTCGCTCCCGGTTGGCTTTTCCGCTAGACTACTTTACGTTTTGGCGAATTGCAGGCGCGACAGTTGGCACGTCTTCGGTAGCAGCCTGGAAAAGGAGCGTTCCTGCCCGTACCGCTGCCTCCGGTCCCTCGCACAGGCAGCATTCAGCCTATCCCGCAGGTTCCATTGGTGACTTTCCCGTGACCGAAATCGAGCCGCATCTGCCGAGCCGCGCGCTGGTCGCGAGCTTCCTCTTCACCGACCTCGTCGGATACTCGAAGGGAACGGCGGCCGAGCAGTACGCTGCCAAAGCTACGTTGTCGGCGATTCTCCGCAGCAATCTTGCAGCCCTCCGAGATCTCGACTACCGGATCAAGGATACCGGCGATGGAGCATTGATCGCGTTTACGTCCAGTCCCGAGCACGCGCTCTACATGGCGCTGGCGATTGCAGAGGATTTCGGCCGGGCCGCAGGCGAGACGGGCTTCCCTTCGAATAGCCTGCGCACGGGTCTCCATGTCGGATCGGTCAAAGAGTCAATCGACCTCGAAGCGCGGCCTAATTTCGTAGGCGACGGTATCAACGCCACCAAGCGGATCATGGACTTTGCGGCCCCTGGACAAATCACGGCCTCGCGAGCCTTCTTCGACGCCGTCGCCAGCCTGGATTCCGCGTACGCCGACCTCTTCAGGCATGTGGGCGCCCCCGACGACAAGCATGGGCGGGCGCACGAGTTGTACGCCGTCTCCCCGAGTCCCACGGTCCTGGAAAGACTCAAGCTCGATCTCGCCGCGGCCACTCGGGAGCCAGCGGAATCCGCCGCGAAGAGCCCCGCGATGATCGAGCACGAGTCGGCAACAGTTGTGAGCCCCGATTCGCGGGCCAAATCGAGCGATGCGGTCGACGTCGTTCGCAAGTGGTCGCTCCCCGCCGCCGCGGTAATCGCGCTTGGCGTTGCATCGGTATTCGTCGGCACGAAATTGATCGAGCCAAGCGGTCCGCCGATTCCAAAAGTAACGACCGAATCGGTTTTGGCTCCGAGCGCGTCAAAACAGGCGGTCGCGCCAACAACATCAGCGAAAGACGCCCCTGTCGCTTCGCAGACCTCGCCCGCAATCCCGCCCAAGCCCGAGGTGACCACGCCGGTCGGTGCCGCGCGGGTCGCGGAAGGCGCCGCCCCGTCCGATTTGACGCAGCCGGCGACCATGCCGGCCGCAGCGGCGGCGAAAACCAATGCCAAGATCAAGCCGAGGACTGATGCGGCTCCGGCGGTGCCCGTTACGGCAAATGCCACGCCTGATCGGAGCAGCCCGCGTTGCAGTCGCATCATGGAAAAGGCAACGCTCGGCGAAGCATTATCCGAGCAAGAAAAGAGGGAGCTCGCAAGCTCATGTCGCTAAACCTGCCGCGGTGCATGACGAGTGGGCTGAATGCCACCGGCTTGATTGCTTTGATCCTGCTTGCCGCGTGCGCAGCGCCTCCGCCTCCCGAGCGTCCCGCCGCGCCGTCGTCCGAATTGACCTTCGACGCGGGTGTCGATTACGCGATCGACGACCTGCTGGTTCAAGCGCGGAGGCTGCCGGCATTCAGCGCCCCACCGGGCTTGTTCAAGAAAGAGTCGGACGTACCACGCGGTGTCATCGCGGTCGACCCGGCCATCGACGGGAATACCGGGCAGCAGACGCTCGCATCGAAAGCCCTCGATTCGCGACTGCTGCAGCGCGCTTCGGACAAGTTCGCGCAATTCGACGTGGCCGCAGTCAACTCGACCATCCTCGGCAAGGCGCAATATCTTCTGGCCGCGACGTTGACTCCGATCGATGCAGCGAAAGGGACCGCGGGAACATTCCGGATCAGCCTTTCGCTGACCGATATCAAGACCGGCTTCGTGGTAGCCCAGTCCGCAACAAGGGTCCGCAGCGAGGGCGTCGATACCACGCCTACACCGTTTTATCGCGACAGTCCATCGTTGACCAAGGATCGGGTCGTCGAAGGGCAGATCCGCACGGCACAGACGCCCACCGGCGGCGCCGCCGACGAAATCTACATGTCGCGGCTCCCGATCAACGCCTTGATCAGCGAAGGCTCCAACCGCTATGAGGCGGGTAACTACGCGGAGGCGCTGCGCTACTACGAGACGGCCGCGGGTCGTCCCGAGGGACAGCAATTGCGCGTCCTCAATGGTCTCTACCTTGCCAACACCCAGCTCGGGCATACCGACGAGGCTGAAAAGGCATTCGCGAAAATCGTCGCCCTCGGTCTTGCGACCAACAGTCTTTCGGTCAAATTCCTGTTCAAACCCGGCTCCCTGGATTTCCTGGCGGACCCGAAAGTCAGCGGCCCGTACAACACGTGGTTGCGCCTCGTTGCGCGCGAAGTCGCGGCGTCCAAAACCTGCCTCACCATAGTCGGTCACACAAGCCACACGGGAACGGAGCAGTTCAACGACAGGCTCTCATTGCAAAGGGCCGTCGCAATCCAGCGTCGGATCGAGGCCCAGGCACCCGAGACTGCAGGCCGCCTCGTATCGGTCGGCGTGGGATGGATCGGCGTGTCGAATTCAAGGTCCGAAACTGCTAGCCGGCGGTAGCGGCGATATTGGTACGCGGTTGCGTCGATATCGTCGCGGTAGGAAGCAGCAAGTACGTGGCGCGCAGCAGTAGTGATCGACGCTGCTGTGCGGAGATTGCTGTAGCCGGATCACGCGTCCGGTATTTGTCTTCTTCGTCTTCCCAGGCGTAACGATGGCGCGGTGGTATATCCAGACGTCGCAGCGCAATCGCCAGCACCAGGCCGATTAGCGCGGCTGCCAGATGGGTTTCCCAGGATACCCCGCGTTCGATTGGTAATACGCCCCAGACCAACGCGCCATACATGAACGAAACCAGCAGGGACGCGGCGATGGCGCGCCTGTCCTTTCGAATCAGCCCGGCTACGAAGATATAGGTGACCAAGCCGTAGATCAGTCCGCTCGCACCGACATGGACCGATCCTCTGGCAAATAGCCAGACCGCCACGCCGGATCCGAGGTAGACCGCCGGCAACACTCTCAGAGCCGAGTTCGGATAGAGGTACAACATTGCCGTGCCCAATACCAGCAACGGGGGGGAGTTGGCGATGAGGTGGGCGAACCCGCCGTGCACCAGCGGTGCGAAAAGAATGCCGGGCAACCCGGCCCACTGGCGCGGCCGGACCCCGAAATCCTCGGGTCCCAGGTCCAGCGCCCAGTTCAACAGCTGGATGAACCAGATCAGGGCGACGAAGCCTAGCGCGATCTTTACCGCCAGCCTGAAGTTGGCCCGGGCCCGCTCCGAGTCGGTGTGGGCCGGGTCGAGTCTATGAATCTGCATTGCGGCACAGAATACCAGTCAGCGCCTTGTGCCCAACGCACGAAGTCGGCATCAGATCCGCTATCGGCGCTATCGGGGCCAATCTCGGGCGGGTGTCAAAACGAACGGCGGTCGCAGCCCCTGTCGATGATCGTGAACCGAAGGGCGCGATGCCTGTCGTTGATCACGCTTGGATAGCTCTTAAGCCGATCAACAGCCCCTCATGCAATTTCATCCTCCACGGTGGACCGGGTAATTCCGGCCTCCTCGCGCGCACGCCTGGCCTGCATCTTTCCGGCGTCCAATTCAGCGCGTCGGCGCCTGATCTCCTCGGGCGCGAGACGCTCGATGTTGCAGTAATCGAGCTTCCAGTCCGGGCTCGCAGTCCAGGCGAGCGGCGATTGCACGGTAGTCCGCGGCGCAGGTGCGGTCTCGAGAACGCTCAGAGCAAGATCGAATGTGAAGGCCTGCGACACGGGATCGTTTGGCCGCCCCGCCGCGTTGCCGAGCGGGAAATCGGAGAACAGAAACCGCGGTACACCGACATACTCGACGATATCCTTCGCGCAACCCATGACAATGGTGGAGATGCCGTTCTCCTCCAGCATTCGCGCGGCCAAGCTGACGGTCTGGTGGCAGATGGGGCAATTGGGAACCAGGATCGCTGCATCGACTTCGTCCGCCCTACAACGCGCGACGATCTCCGGACAGTCGACCTGGAGCGTCACACGATGGCTGCGATTGGTCGGAGCACCATGAAAGCGCGCTGCAACAGACCCGATGCGGCCCGAAGCCGCCCTCTGACGCAACTCGGTCAGCGGAAAATAGGCAGCCGAGTCCTCGGCCGTCGTGTGCTTGCGATCGATGGCGATGTGCGAAATGCGCAGGTCGTGGTCCTGCGCCGTGTTGCCCGAATAGACAGTGTAGAACTTGGCCGCTGCATTGTAGGGCGCTCGCGGGCCCTGATCGCCCTTATCCGGCCGATAGGGAGCCGCGGTGGTGATGATAGTGATCCGGCTCTTGGAGAGCGGCTTATCCAATGGCCGGAACGGCACTTCGGAATAGTGTGCCCACTCGTAGG
>VBCS01000090.1 GCA_005888955.1 Betaproteobacteria bacterium | reverse complement strand
CAAGGCGACCAAGCAGAGCTTCGACCCCAAAGCCGGCATCGCCGCGCATCTCGTGCGCCGCGCCCAGCATCACGGGGCGATATTGCGCAACATGCCGGGCGACGTCGTCGCCTTCAGTCCGCCATTGATCATCAGCGAGGCCGAGATCGACGAGATGATGGCTTGCTTCGGCCGGGCGCTCGACGACACATGGACGATGGTGAAGGAAAAGCAGCTCGCATGAGCCTCGCGTACCCGCACCTCGGGCAGGCATGAGCAGCATGTCCGATCCCATCGTCCGCTTCGTCGGCATCGGGAAGACCTACGATGGCGTGATTCGCGTCGTCGAAGCGCTCGATCTCGACGTCGAGCGGGGCGAGTTCCTGACCCTGCTCGGACCTTCGGGATCGGGCAAGACGACGACGCTGATGCTGCTCGCCGGTTTCGAAACGCCGACCGCCGGTGAAATCCTGCTCGAGGGCAAGCCGCTGTCACGCGTTCCGCCGTATCAGCGCAACATCGGCATGGTGTTCCAGAATTATGCGTTGTTTCCGCACATGACCATCGCCGAGAACATCGGGTTCCCTTTGTCGGTGCGCGGCGTGCCTGCGGCCGACATTGCCAAGCGGGTCGACCGCGCGCTCGGCATGGTGCAGCTCGGCGGCTTCGGAGCCCGGCGCCCGGCGCAACTCTCCGGTGGCCAGCAGCAGCGCGTCGCGGTCGCACGCGCGCTGGTCTTCGAGCCGAAGCTGATCCTCATGGACGAGCCGCTGGGTGCCCTGGACAAGCAGCTGCGCGAGCAGATGCAGCTCGAGATCCGGCAGCTGCATCAGCGGCTCGGCGTGACCATGGTCTACGTCACCCACGACCAGGCCGAGGCGCTCACGATGTCCGATCGGATCGCGGTGTTTCACCGCGGCAAGATCCAGCAGCTCGATACCCCGGAACAGATGTACGAGTACCCGAAGAACGCCTTCGTCGCGCGTTTCATCGGCGAGAACAACCGTCTCGAAGGCAAGCTGGAGGCGGCTGCCGACGGCCGCTGCACGATACGCATCGCCATTGGCGACACCCCGATCGACGGTACGCTGGTCGAAACGGTGCCAAACGGCGGCGCGGTCACCGTATCGCTGCGGCCCGAGCGGGTGCAAATCCGCGCCGCTGGGCATACAATCGACGGGCAGCCCGGTTGCCGTCTGGCGGGTTCGCTGCGAGAGATCATCTATCTCGGCGATCACGTCCGCGCGCGAGTCGCGCTTGCCGGGAACGGGGAGTTCATGGTGAAGCGCCCGATTTCCGAGGCGCACACCTTGCCGCACATTGGTGCGGCGGTGGAGGTGTTCTGGACGCCCGAACATTGTCGTGCGTTCGCGCCGGAAAGTTAGCGCGCTAGCGCCGATTCACGTCTCATCGGAGGAGGCCCATATGCAAAGCAAGAGTACCTGGATGGTAGCGCTGGCTGCCGTGGCGCTCACGTTGTCCACCGCGGTGCCGGCACGCGACCTCACCGTCGTCTCGTGGGGCGGCGCGTATCAGGACGCGCAGCGCGAGGTCTATTTCAAGCCGTTCATGGAAAAGGCCAAGATCAAGCTGGCCGAGGAAAACTGGGACGGCGGCGTCGGTACGCTGCGCGCCAAGATCCAGGGCGGCAACAACAACTGGGATGTGGTGCAGGTCGAATCGGAAGAGCTGCTGCTCGGTTGCGAAGAAGGGCTCTACGAAAAGCTCGACTGGTCCAAGCTCGGCGGCAAGGACAAGTACCTGCCCGACGCGGTCAACGACTGCGGCGTGGGAGCGATCGTGTACAGCTTCATCCTCGCTTACGACGGCGACAAGATCAAGGGCGACGCGCCGAAGTCCTGGGCCGATTTCTGGAACGTGCAGAAGTGGCCGGGCAAGCGCGCGTTGCGCAAAGGACCGAAGACGACGCTGGAGATCGCGCTCATGGCCGACGGCGTCGCGCCGAAGGACGTCTACAAGACGCTGGGGACCAACGAAGGCGTCGAGCGCGCTTTCAAGAAGCTCGATCAGCTCAAGGCGAACCTCGTGTGGTGGGAAAAAGGCTCGCAGCCGCCGCAATTGCTCGCTTCGGGTGAGGTCGCGATGACCGACGCCTACAACGGACGCATTGCCGCGGCAAACGACAAGGACAAGAAGAACTTCAAGATCGTGTGGACCAACAACCTCTACACGATCGATTCCTGGGTCATCATGAAGGGCTCGCCGAACAAGGCGCAGGCCGAGACGTTCCTGGTGTTCGTGAACGATCCGCAGAACCAGAAGAACCTGCCGCCGAAGATCCCGTACGGCCCGACCACCAAGGCGGCCACTCCGCTGATCGACAAGAAGGTGCTGCCGGAACTCGCGACCGCGCCGCAGAACATCGCGTCGGCGCTGTACATCAACGACAAGTTCTGGCTGGAGAATCTGGACAAGCTTTCCCAGCGCTTCAACGCCTGGGTCGCCAAATAGACGGCTGAAAGGCAACGCGAGGGAGCGATGCTACGCGGTGCGGCGGCGTCGCTCCATGCAGCGTTGGCAAGCGTCGAAAACGACGCCGCCGAGCTGCGCCGCGCGCTCAGGAAGAGCCGCCGCCGCGAGCAGCTGCGCGCCGCGGCATTGGTGCTGCCGCTCTTCGTTTTCCTCGCGGCCTGCTTTGTGCTGCCGATCGGCGCGATGCTCTCGCGCGGCGTGATCGACGCCGACATCGCGCGCATCCTGCCCACCGCTAGCGCCGCGCTTAAGAGCTGGGATGGACATGACCTTCCGCCGGACGCGGCTCAACTACGACGTTCCGGGATTTCGCACGCTGCTCTTCACCACCGGCCGGCAATTGCCGCCGGAGCTGGCGGGATCGGCACGCGAAACGCTGATCGGCATCGATCCCAAGTGGGGCGAGCGCGAGACCTGGGCGGTGATCCGCCGCGCCGGAGGCCCGGTCACCGACTTCTACCTGCTGGGCGCTCTCGACCTGCGGCGCGACGCC
>VBCS01000087.1 GCA_005888955.1 Betaproteobacteria bacterium | reverse complement strand
CTTCGCCCGCTGCTCGCGCAAGCTCTCTTTTGCCTGCGAGATCAGCGCCAGCGCCTGCTCGATCTCGCCGACGGACGAGAGCATCGGGAGCAGGATTTTCACCTGTCCGTAATGCGACGCGCGGAGAATGGCGCGGAGCTGCGTGAGGAACAGCCGCGGCTCGGCGAGGCAGAAGCGCACCGCGCGCAGACCCAGCGCCGGATTCGGCGCGACCCGCGACAGGCCGTCGAGTCCTTCCTTATGCTTGTCCGCGCCGAGGTCGAAAGTGCGGATCGTTACCGGATGGCCCTTCATGCCGGAAGCGACTGCCCGGTATGCCTCGAATTGCTCGTCCTCGGACGGCAGCCCGTCGCGGTTCAGAAAAAGGAACTCGGTGCGGAACAGCCCGACGCCCGCCGCCCCGTTCTCGATCGCCTGCTCAAGATCTTCCGGCAGCTCGATATTGGCCATGAGCTCTACGCGACAGCCGTCGAGCGTCGTCGCGGGGGTGGTTCGCAGGCGGCGGAGCTTTTGCCGCTCGAGCTCGAGCTCGTCCTGCTTGACCCGGTATTCGGCGAGCACCGAGCGATCGGGATTGACAATGACGACGTTGCGGCCGCCATCGACGATCAAAAGCTTGTTCTCGCGGATCAGCGTGCGCTCATTGTGCGTCGCGACGACTGCAGGAACGTTGAGGCTGCGCGCAACGATCGCGGTGTGCGAGGTGACTCCGCCGAGATCGGTCAGGAAAGCCGCAAAGTGGTGGTTCTTGAACTGGATGACATCGGCCGGTGAGAGATCGTGCGCGACAAGTATCGTGTGCTCCTCGGCGTTGGCCGGTCCCACGTTGCCGGGCTTGCCCATAAGAACCTTGAGGACGCGCTCGACGACCTGGACGACATCGGCCTTGCGCTCGCGTAGGTACGGGTCTTCGATCGACTCGAACTGTTCGACGAGCACGGAGAGCTGCTGAGTCAGCGCCCATTCGGCATTGCAAAGCTGCTCGGCGATGGTGCGCTTCGGCATCTCGCGCAGCACCGGATCGGTGAGGATCATCCAATGTACGTCGAGAAACGCGCCGAATTCTGCCGGGGCATCGCCCGCGGTCATCGCGCCGCGCAGGCTTTCCAGCTCCTTCTGGACGGCCTTGAGCGCCTGTGTCAGGCGCTCGATCTCTCCGGGCACCTGCGCGGGCGTGATCGAGTAATGGGCCACCTCGAGCGTCGCGTGCGAGACGAGCTGCGCCCTGCCGATGGCGATGCCGCCGGAGACTCCGATACCGTGCAGGACGAAGCTCATGTGGCGCGGAATGGCGAAGGGCAAAGAGGTGGGGACAACACCCGAAAGGCCGTGAACCTCCTCCCGGTGTGGTTGCATAAGAGCGCGTTAGTTCCCGGTTTCATGTCGCGCTGCACCGCGACAAAGCCCGCGGGGTCTCGTCCTTCCGTTACCGCTGCTCGCCGAAACGACCGGCGATCAACTCGACCATCGCGGTCATCGCTTCGCCTTCGTCCGGGCCCTGAGTCTCGAGCCGGATCGTCGCGCCGACCCCCGCCGCGAGCAGCATCACCGCGACGATGCTGCGCGCGCTCGCCCGCCGTCCATTCCATACCAGGTTCTACTTGGCGTATTTGCATGATCGGAGCCGTCGTTGTTCAGGGGCAGCGTCTCGGCATACATCTTGAGCGCCCCTGCATTGATCGATCCCGCCATGCATTGGTTCCGCGCAGCCATTAAAAGCATGTGTCGCCGGATGACGACCCTCGGACCGCCTGCGGCCTGCATCACTGCCCCTCGCCGAAGTAGTCGCCGATCAGCGCGACGATCGCGTCGAGCGCTTCGGTCTCGTCCGGACCGTCGGTCTCGAGCACGATGCGGCTGCCCTTGCCGGCGGCGAGCATCATCACCCCCATGATGCTCTTGGCGTTGACCTTGCGGCCATTGCGCGCGACCGAGACCTCGCATTGATACTTGGCTGCGAGCTGGGTCAGCTTGGCCGCCGCGCGCGCGTGGAGCCCCAGCCTGTTGATGATCTCAACTTCTTGTTGCCGCATAGATCGGATCGACGTCGATATGCAGCACGCCGTCGCAGCCGCCGCTGATGGCCTTCTTGATCATCGTCTCCATGCCCTTGTCGCGGTACGTGAATGCGCGCACCAGCATCGGCAGATTCACGCCGGCGACGGCCTCGACGCGCCCCGCAACAAGCAATTTGGCGGCGAGATTGCACGGCGTCGCGCCGTAGATATCCGAGAAGATCAGAACGCCGTCGCCGGTGTCGAGCGCCTCCACCAGTGCCCGGGCTTTTGGCAGGAGATACAGCGGATCGTCGGTCGCGGCGACCCGCAGGGTATCGAACTGCGGAGGGCGGCTGCCCAGCACGTGTGTCACTGCGCCGGCGAGGCTCTCGCCCAGCGTGCCGTGAGCGACGATCAGGATGCCGATCATGATGGCTCCGTCGAGCTCTTTGCGTGGCGCGTGCCTCAGTGGATCCGGTCGCTGCGCCGCGATCCACGCCGGCGCGCGCTTTGCAGTCTCGAGGTTATCTTAGCACGCTGCCTCGACGCACCCGGCTAGGTCGCCGCGTGCACCAGCGCCTCTGCGAAGCGATCCGCGACGTCGAATCCCGTCTGCTTGGTGATCTCGACGAAACCCGTCGGACTGGTGACGTTGATCTCGGTCAGGTAATCCCCGATGACGTCGAGGCCGACGACCAGCAGGCCGTCCGCCCAAAGCTTCGCCCCGATCGTCTCCGCGATCAGGCGGTCGCGGGGCGAAAGCGCGCGCGCGACGCCGCGCCCTCCGGCGGCCAGGTTGCCGCGCGTTTCGCCGGGTTTGGGGATGCGCGCGAGCGAATGCGGCACCGGCTCGCCGGCGATCAGCACGATGCGCTTGTCGCCGTCGACGATCTCGGGTATGAAGCGCTGCGCCATGACCGTGCGCGCGCCGTGGTGACCGACCGTCTCGACGATGACGTTGCGATTGGCGTCGTCCTCGCGGACGCGAAAGACCGATGCCCCGCCCATGCCGTCGAGAGGCTTCAGGATCACGTCTTCGTGCTCGTCGACGAATTCGCGCAGTAGCTCCGGATCACGCGTGACCAGCGTCGGCACGATGAAATCGGGGAACTTTGCGATCGCCAGCTTTTCGTTGTAGTCGCGCAGTGCGCGCGGGCGGTTGAAGACGAGCGCGCCCTGCGACTCCGCAGCTTCGAGAAGATATGTCGAATACACGTACTCCATGTCGAACGGGGGGTCCTTGCGCATCAGAACGGCGGCGAAGGACTGGAGCGCCCGCATCGCCGGCGTTCCAACCTGGAACCAGTCGTGGTCGTCTGCGGCCACCGTCAGCGGCCGCGTCGTGCCGAACGTCTGTTTTCCGTCCCAGAAGAGGTCGCGCTGCTCCAACGCGAACAGTGCGTGACCGCGATCATGCAGCGCGCGCATCATCGCCACGCTCGTATCCTTGTAGGCCTTGAGTGAAGCGAGAGGATCGAGGATGAACGCGAATTCCATGGCCGGCGGGAGCGGCATGCGGGAGCGCCATCGTACCGCAAATACCTCCGGGTACACGCTACGCGTCGAGCGCCTCGACGCCGACCACCGTTCCCGCTCCTTCCCGCCGATATCCCGGCAGCGTTCCCGCAATGCGTGCAAAGATCGATCCCCGGAGCACTTCGATCAGCCGCAGGACGGCGGGCATCGCGAGCGCGGACGCGCGGACCGCGAGGTAGTAGCGCTCG
>VBCS01000456.1 GCA_005888955.1 Betaproteobacteria bacterium | reverse complement strand
CGTCGACGCTACGGATTTCCTGGTCGAGGTGGAGTACGGAGCGAAGGACAAGGTGTTCGCGGCCGGAGGTTCGGCCGGAGGGCTATTGCTGGGCGCAGTCGCGAATCAGGCCGGCATGAAGTACCGTGGCATCACCCTGCACGTGCCTTTCGTCGACGTCGTGACCACGATGCTCGATGCAACGATCCCGCTGACGACCAACGAGTGGACCCAATGGGGCGACCCGCGCGAGAAAGCCTTCTACGGCTACATGCTGGCGTACTCGCCCTATGACAACATCGCAGCCCGGGATTACCCCCCGATGCTGGTCACGGCGGGATTGTGGGATTCGCAGGTCCAGTACTACGAGCCCGCCAAATATGTTGCGCGGTTGCGCGCCCGAAAGACGGACTCCAATCCACTGATCTTTCACATCAACATGGAAGCGGGTCACAGCGGCAAATCGGGCCGTTTCGAGCGCCTGGAAGAGACTGCCCGTGAGTACAGTTTCTTCCTGGACCTTGCGGGTGTCCACGAGTGAAGCTGCTTTTCGGCCAAGAACGCGTTGGCACCGATCTCGCGCCCGAAATCAATCCCGGAGTAAACTGATCTGCGTACTGGAGCGATGCTCGACGAGGACACGCCATGAATACACCGTTGGATCGGCAGCTCGCCGCATGGGACACGATCCGGGCCTGCCTCCGGAGCGAGAGAGATCGGATACTCGAGGAGATCCGCGCCTATCCGACGCCGATTCCGCGCTGCGATCAGCAATTCAACTACTTGCTCGAGAGGCGCGAACGCCTGTTTCAGGAGCTGGCGCGACTCGACGATGCCGAACGGTCGAGTGCAGTTGCAAAGGACGTTGCCGCTCGGATCGAGGAGTTCATCGACTCGATGCACTATCTCGACGACGGTGCCAGGCTGCGACTCAAATCCGCCTCGACCGAAGGATTCGTCAAGTCCGAGCTCTGAAGCGAGCGCGGGGAGCATTCACGCATGCTGCCGCGATACTCGCTGATCATTCCCGCCTACAACGAGGAGCGATTGCTGGGGCGCCTCCTCGACTCGGTCGACGCTGCGCGAGCGACTTACGGAGGCGGCGACGCCGTCGAGGTGATCGTCGCCGACAACGCCTCGACCGATCGCACCGCCGTCATCGCCGCCATGCGCGGCTGCCGCGTGATCGCCGTGGAGAAACGGGTTATTGCGGCGGCGCGTAACGCCGGCGCTCGTGCCGCACGCGGAGAATTCCTCGCCTTCGTGGACGCCGATGCGCAGGTACATCCGGACACGTTTGTCGAGATCGACCGCGCGCTCGCCGATCCACGCGTCGTGGCCGGAGCGACCGGGGCGCGCCTCGAGCGCTGGTCGATCGGGATCGCCTTTACCTATGCGATGATCGTGCCGATTGTCTTCGTGACCGGAATGGACACGGGGGTTACGTTCTGCCGCAAGGAAGACTTCGAGGCAATCGGCGGCTATGACGAAAGCCGTCTCGTGGCCGAGGACGTGGCGTTTCTCTGGGCGCTTCGGCGTCTCGGGCAGACGCGCGGTCAGCGGCTGGCGCGTGCGACGCGGGCCAAGATCGTCGCCTCGACGCGGAAGTTCGACGAGTTCGGCGATTGGCACTTCTTCTCGGTCGCCATCGAGGCATTGCGACATCTAATGCGGCGCGACCTGACCCGCTTCACGGCCAGCTACTGGTACAAACCGAACCGTTGACCCTGCAGTTACGCTCCGTGGTGAAGGATTGCGCGGTGCCGCGGCCGGCACCGGCGCCGAATCACTTCTTTGCCTTCTGCGGGTCGTCGTCCGGGTTGATGTAGGTCATATGCATCGACGGCGGCGCGTCAGTCCATTTGATATCTTTGGCGTTGATGAAGGTCTGCGTATCACTTGCTCCCTGCGCCAACGCCGGGCCCGCGAGAACGGTGCAAGCGATCAAAGCCAGGGTAACCGCACGCTTCTTGTCGATCGACGTTTCCATGGTCGCATTGCTCCTTTCACAAAAAGAACGGCGCCACGATGGAGCCGAGCCTGCGAGGTCGGCACTGCTCCGCCGTGGGTTGCGATACTACCAGCCCACAGGAATAATGCGAGCGCGAGCCAGCGCTGCCCGCTCTCGACGGCGAAGGGTCGAGCACGGTCGCGGCCATCTTGGGGAAGTCGCCGCATTGATCGATACAGGGGAGACTCCGCATGGCCCAGGCGCCTGACGCCAACATCGATTTGCGGTCGGATACCGTGACGCGGCCGACCGCCGCGATGCGCACGGCGATGGCGGCGGCTGCGGTCGGCGACGATCAATACGGCGAGGATCCGACGGCGAACGCGCTGCAGGAGCGCGTGGCGAAGCTGCTCGGCAAGGAAGCCGCGCTTTGGCTGCCGTCGGGGACGATGGCCAACCAGGTCGCGCTGCGCGTGCTCACGCGGCCCGGCGACGACGTCATCGTCAGCCGCGAAAGCCACGCGGTCTGGCACGAAACCGGCGCGGGGGCGGCCAACGCGGGAGTCCAATTCACCGAAATCGGTGCGCGTGGCGTGTTCACCGCCGCCGAATTCGGCGCGGCCTGCAAGCCTCGCGGCCACGTCATCTACCCTCCGACGACACTGGTGGAGATCGAGAATACGCATAACCGCGCCGGCGGAATCATCTTTCCGCAGGCCGAAGCGGAACGCATCTGT
>VBCS01000093.1 GCA_005888955.1 Betaproteobacteria bacterium | reverse complement strand
GTGTGGTCGCGTTTGCCTATGGGCTGGGGTTGTTCGGAACCACCTATCTCGTGCCCGTTTTCGTGCAGGACGTCGCCGGGTACACGCCGGCGCGGGCCGGGAATCTCCTCGTTGTGCCCGGCCTTGCGCTGGCGGTGGCGATCGCGCTGGCAGGGCGGCTGACCGACCGCGCGCCGCCGCGGTTCGTCGTCGGTGGCGGCCTGGCGTGCTTCGCTGTCTCGAGCCTGCTGCTCGCGTTCGCAACCGGAACAACCACGTTCTGGCTGCTGGCGCTGTGGCTTACGATCGGCCGCGCGGGTCTGGGATTGATCATCCCCGCGCTCAACGTCGGGGCGGTGGAGACGCTGCCGGCGGAGTATCTCGGGCATGCCTCGGCAGCGGTAAACTTTGCGCGGCAGCTCGGCGGCGCGGTCGGCGTCAATCTGCTCGCGGTCCTGCTCGAGTGGGGACTGGGCTTCCACGACGAGTCGGGGGGAGCGACGCTGGCCTTTCGCGATTGCTTTTTGGTGGTTACGATCGCATTTGCGGCTGCCGTGGTACCGGCCCTGTCGATCCGGAAGCACGCACGAGTGTAAGAGCCTGTAACACGGGCTTCGTGGAGGCAATCATGTACAAGAAGATTCTCGTCGCCTACAACGGTACGGCCGAATCCCGTTCCGCGCTCGGCGAAGCCGTGCGGCTCGCCCCCGACGCATCGGTCGAGGTCCATCTCGCTGGCGTCGTGCACTATCCTTCCGCGTACCTGCTCGCGGGCGAGTACGTGCCGGAAGTTGCGCTGGCTGACGAGCGCGAGCACATGGAAGCGGACTTGAAGGAGGCGCATGCGCTGCTCGCCGGCAAGGGGATTCAGGTCACCGACCATCTGGTCGTCGGCGAACCGGTCGACGTGATCTGCAAGCTCGTGACCGAGCTCGGCATCGACCTCCTGATCCTCGGGCATCCGCGCAGCAAATCGTTCGCGCTGCGCTGGTGGCGAGGTTCGGTCGATGCGATCCTGATCGAGCGCGTACGCTGCAGCATCCTCGTCGCGGCAGACGCGAGGCCTTAACCACCCGCCGCAACGTTGGCGAATCCTGCGAGCGACTAAGGTTTCGCGGGGCCGACCGTGATATCGCCGTAATACGCCTGCGCGTCGGCGCCGGTATTGTCGGTGTCGGTCATCACCTCGATCGACGTCACCTTGCCGGGCTCCTCGCCGAACGCGCGCTTGAAATCCTCGACCAGATTGCGCGTGTAGCTGTGCCAGCGTCCGATGCCCTGATCGTCGGCGGCGACGGCGAGCATCCGGATGCGCGAGCTGCGGCTGCTCGTGGTGATCGAATCGATCGCGACCTTGCCGCCCCAGACGTACATCAACGTCGCGTAGGGCAACGCCTGGCCGGAGATCGACTGCGCGGCGGTTGCCGCCGCGCGCTCCTTGAACGAGAGCTTCGACATCTCGCCGGCGAACGCGACCATGAGGCGGACGGGTGCGTCCTCCTTGCTCTGCTCCGCGGTATTGGCAGCAGGGATGCCCTGCGCAACCTTCCAGCGCCACGACAGCATTGGGAACTGGTGCGGATCGAAGTCGGCGCGAGCGGCGAGGAACGACGCGGCGTTGTGCGCCGTCGCCCTCACTACGACGGCGCCGTCATCGACGACGAGTGTGTAATCGGTATTGTTCTTGAACGATGCGAGCGGCACGTGCTTCCACTCCGTGGGCAGCGCAGCGCCGGCTTTGCCCGCCGAGAACCGCGGGATGTCGGGCGCGGGTTGCGCCAGCGTGCCAGCGGCGAACGCGGCGCAGCAGAGCGCGCAGGCGAAAAGTCTCATGGCAAAGCCTCCGGTATGCAGCGCGTCTTGCGGTCGCGCAGCGAGCACGTCGTGATGACGAAGCTATCGACCACTGCTCCGGGTGCCGGCGTCGCGCCTGGCGGCAGGTCGTGCGGCAGTGGCATGTCGGCCCAGCTGCCGCCGTTGCCCGAGACGATCTGCGTTGGCTGCGGCGTCGCGTAGCTCACGATCTCGACCAGATGCACGTGCCCGGAGAGAAGCGCGTCGACATTCTTCGGGAACAGCATCTCGGCGTTGATCGGCTGCAGGACCGATTGCAGCGATTCGTTGCCGGGGTACAGGCCGGTCGGCTGCGTCCGCGAGTCGGGCGCGAAGGCGAGGATCGGATGGTGATTCATGAACAGATTATGCGTGCCCGGCTTACGGCTCGCCAGCGCGAATGCTTCACGCATCTGCGTAGTATACGTCCGGTACATCGGGTCGGTCACGGCGAGAGGGTTGATGCCGACGCGTGACGAGTCGAACACGATCAACTCGGTATCGGCGGCAATCGGTACTGCGTACGGCTCGCTGTAATCGCCGGTCTCATCGCGCGCCGGGTCGTTGCAGTCGCGACCCGCCACGAGGGGACGCGGATCGAGAAAGCGCCACCAGCCCTGGCCGGCGCGGTCGCAAGACTCGTGATTGCCGCGCACGACGATCCATGGCGCTGCCGCGAAGAGCCGCTGCGCCGGCGTGAAGAGGTCGGCGTTCCACGCATCCCAGCCGTAGCCCCAGGGACTGCCCGTACAACCGGCGTTGCCCGCAGGACAGGTGTTCTCGCGGTAGTGATAATCGCCGACGTGAATCACGAGGTCGGGTGCCGCCGCTGCCGCTGCGGCAGCGACCTGCGCGAACGGCCACTGCCTGGCATCGTTGCACGCCTGGAAGACGCGGTCCGACGATTTCATGCGGCAGCCGGTGTCGCCGATGACGACGATGCGACGTGGCTCTGCCCTCACGATGGGCAGGGCGCGGTCGCCGATGCTCGCGCGGATCGCGCCGGCGGGAAGTGTTGCCTCGCAGACCTGCACCGGGAACGCCGAGGGCTTCGATTCTTCCGGCGCGCTGCGCGTCGGCCGCAGCGGCAGCGTCGCCGCCGGCGCGCGTATCGTCATCGGCAACAAGCTTCCGTCGGCGACGAGGACCGGGCAGCCAGCGGCGCTCGTGATCGCGCGTGCTACGGGCCGGCCCTCCTCGCCAAGCACGACGAATGCGGCCTGAAGCGCGTCGCCGCCCGGCGGCGTCGAGAGCGGGGCGCAGGCAACAACGAGCGCGCAGCACGTCCCCGCGAGCGTGCGAGCACAGTCGCGCCGACCCCGCGCCATGCCACCGATTCTTCGTTCGATCGAGAGTCTCAGCGCCAGTCTCCCCATAGTGCATTCATCGCGGCCAACGCCGCCGGCGCGACCGTCTCGGTGCGCAATATTCTCGGTCCAAGCCGCACGGCGCGAAACCCGGCGGCGAGCGCGGCAGCCGACTCCTCCGGCGCGAGCCCGCCTTCGGGTCCGACCAGAATTTCGATCGCGCCCCCAGGTGGCGCGAGCTGCGCGAGTCCCTGAGTCGCATCGGGCGCGGGAAGCAGTCGCGAAGAGGTGCTCGACGGCGTGCGCAGCCATTCCAAGAGATCGCAGGGGGTGCGTATCGCGGGCAAGCGATTGCGGCCGCATTGCTCGCATGCGCCGATGACGATCTGGCGCCAGTGCTCGACGCGGCGCAGCGCGCGCTCGCGATCGAGCCGAGCGACGCTGCGCGCAGTCGTCACGGGCACGATGGCGGTCACGCCCAGCTCCACCGCCTTCCGGATCGCGTAATCCATCCGGTCGGCTGCGGCGAGTCCCTGGATCAGCGTGATCGCGAGCGGCGATTCGCGCTCGACCGCGCGGCGCGCATCGATGCGGGCGACTACGCCTCGACCATCGACGCGGGTCAGCCGCGCGGCACATTCGCCGCCCTCGCCGTCGAAGAGTGTGACCGCCGCGCCGGCCGCAAGCCTCAGGACGCGCGCGGCATGATGCGCCGCGCCCGTCGGCAGGGCGATCTCCGCGCCGGCGGCCAGTGGCGGCGGACAAAAAAAGCGTGGCGTCACGCGCTACCCGCGGGCGAATGCACCGGGAGATCGCCATCCAAACGGGCGGCGAGCGGGCGGGGCTGGTGCGGCGCTGCGATCATGGAGATGGCGCGGAGTCGTCGTAAAGCTTTTGGCGTACCATGGCCGCCTCCACTTCCGCCGGTGGTCTCGGCGCGCCCGCGCCCGATTTCGAGCTTCCCGCGACCGATGGCCGGCGCTACCGCCGCGATGCGGTCGCGGGCCCCAACGGCCAGCTGGTCATGTTCATCTGCAATCACTGCCCTTATGTCAAAGCGGCGCTCGACAAGATCGTGCGCGATGCCGGCGAGCTCAAGAATCACGGCATCGGATCGGTCGCCATCTGCAGCAACGATCCCACCGATTATCCGGAGGATTCCTTCGACAACATGAAGACGCTCGCCCAGCGCGCGCGCTTTCCGTTTCCGTATCTCTGGGACGAGACGCAGGCCGTCGCCAAGGCGTACGGTGCGGTGTGCACGCCGGATTTCTTCGGCTACGATGGCAAGCTCAAGCTGCAGTATCGCGGTCGCCTCGACGATGCCGGTCGCTCCGCCAAACCGGATGCGCCGCGCGAGCTCTTCAACGCAATGGTGGAGGTCGCGCGCACGGGTCGGGGCCCCGCCGTGCAAGCGGCCTCGATGGACTGCTCGATCAAGTGGAAGAACGCGGGCTGAGGAAGCGGAACCTAACTCAAGATCGAGCGGACAGAAATTCGCGCAGCGCGTCGAGAACCGCGTCGGGCGCTTCGGTCATGAGGCTGTGCCCGCAATCGGGAAGGGTCACGACCCGGCAGCCGGCCAGCGCAGCACTCAACGCCGTGGCATTCTTTGCCGGCGCCATCAGGTCGCGCTGCCCGAGGATCAGCAGTGCCGGGCAGCGGACCTTGTTCGCGGCAGCGATACCGCCCGCATAGTGGTGGCAGGCGAGGAGATCGGCGTACAACGCGCCGGGCTGCGAGCGCTCCATCAGCCGCAGCGCATTGCCGGTCATCCAGACGCCGGGCTGTTGATTGCCACCGAGCTGATGTCCGGGAGCAAAGCTCCATCCGGTGATGAGCTCGTAGGCCAGATGGTCGGTAGCCTTGGCCGCATCGAGAAGGACGTCGGCGACCGGCATCGGCACCGAGGGCCCCAGCAGCGCGATGGTCTCCACGCGCTCCGGATGGCGCCCCGCCGCCTCGAGGACTGCCAGCGCGCCCAGGCTGTGACCGACCAGCGCAGCTCGCTCTATACGCGTGACATCGAGCAATGCGGTGAGCCATTCCCCGATCGCCTCGACCGACGCGG
>VBCS01000455.1 GCA_005888955.1 Betaproteobacteria bacterium | reverse complement strand
CAAGCTCGGCGCCACCACGCGCCGAGCGTCTGCGGCGCACCGCGCTCACGTCGCGAAACGCGCGAGCAGCGGCACGATCATCAAAGCGACGATGTTGATGATCTTGATGAGCGGATTGACCGCGGGTCCGGCCGTGTCCTTGTAGGGATCGCCCACGGTATCGCCGGTGACGGCGGCCTTGTGTGCGTCGGAGCCTTTGCCGCCGTAATGGCCGTCCTCGATGTACTTCTTGGCGTTGTCCCAGGCGCCGCCTCCGGTCGTCATCGAGATCGCGACAAAGAGGCCGGTGACGATCGTGCCCATCAGCAGACCACCGAGGGCCTTCGGGCCCAGTACCAGCCCGATGATGACGGGCACCAGCACCGGCAGGAGCGATGGGATGATCATCTCCTTGATCGCCGCCTTGGTCAGCATGTCGACCGCGACACCGTATTCCGGCTTCGCGGTGCCTTCCATGATGCCCGCGATTTCCTTGAACTGGCGCCGCACTTCGATGACGACTGCGCCCGCTGCGCGACCCACGGCTTCCATCGCCATCGCGCCGAACAGGTACGGAATCAAGCCGCCGAGGAACAAGCCGATGATGACCATCCGATCGGACAGGTCGAAGCTGATATGGATGTCGGCGTTGTCGAGCGCATGCGTGTAATCGGCGAACAGCACGAGTGCGGCCAATCCCGCCGAGCCGATCGCATAGCCTTTGGTCACGGCCTTGGTCGTATTGCCGACCGCGTCGAGAGGATCGGTGATCGCGCGCACCGAGTCGGGTAGATTGCTCATCTCCGCGATGCCACCCGCGTTGTCGGTGATCGGGCCGTAGGCATCGAGCGCGACGATGATGCCGGTCATCGACAGCATCGCCGTGGCGGCGATGGCGATGCCGTAGAGCCCGGCGAGCCAGTATGAGCCGAGGATCGCCAGACACACCGAGATCACCGGCAACGCCGTCGCTTTCATCGACACCCCCAGACCCGCGATGATGTTGGTCGCGTGGCCCGTGGTCGACGCCTCCGCGACGTGACGCACCGGCTTGAATTCGGTCGCGGTGTAGTACTCGGTGATGACGACCATCGCCGCGGTCAGCGCCAGGCCGATCAGACCTGCACCCCACAGCCTCCACAACGTCAGCTCGGGATGCGTCGCCGCCACGCCGCCCATCATCAAATAGGTGATGAGCAGGAATCCGGCTGCAGAGAGCGCGGCGGCAACGATCAGGCCGCGGTAGAGCGCGTTCATGATCTTGCCTCCGGGGCGCGCCTTGACGCAGAACGTGCCGACGATCGACGCCAGGATCGAGAGCCCGCCCAGCGCGAGCGGATACGTAACCGCCGCGACCGCGTCGTCCTTGAGCAGGAGCGCGCCGAGCAGCATGGTCGCGACGATCGTCACCGCATAGGTCTCGAACAGGTCGGCTGCCATCCCAGCGCAATCTCCCACGTTGTCACCGACGTTGTCGGCGATCACCGCTGGGTTGCGCGGATCGTCTTCAGGTATTCCCGCCTCGACCTTGCCAACCAGGTCGGCGCCGACATCGGCGCCCTTGGTGAAGATGCCGCCGCCCAACCGCGCGAAGATCGAAATCAGCGAGCCCCCGAAAGCCAGCCCGACGAGCGGTTGGATGACGGTGTGCAGCCCTTCCTTGTCAGCGTTCGGAATGTGCGGCCCGGCTTGGGTCAGAAACCAGTAGAAGCCGGCAACGCCGAGCAGCCCCAGGCCGACGACGAGCATGCCGGTGATCGCGCCGCCGCGAAAGGCAATGGACAGCGCTTCGTTGAGACCGGTACGCGCAGCTTCCGCCGTGCGCACATTGGAGCGAACCGACACGTTCATGCCGATGAAACCGGCCAACCCCGAAAGAACGGCACCGATGGCGAAGCCGCCGGCGGTTGCGCCGTCCAGAAAAATCCAGATGATCACGAACAGGATGACGCCGACGATGCCTATCGTCGTGTACTGCCGATTGAGATACGCCTGCGCCCCGGCCTGAATGGCGGCGGCAATTTCCTGCATGCGTGCATTGCCCGCGGGCTTGGCCAGGACCCAGGTGATTGCCCAGAAGCCGTAGATCAGTGCGGCGACCGCGCAGACGAGCGCGAAGACGAGTGCGTATGACATGGCCATCCCCTCGAGACGTGGCTTGATACCGTTGTTATCCGGTTCGGGCACCGCCCGCGGCGGCTCGCGACGACCCGGTCGATTCCTGGCGCGTGGACGACGACTCGAGGTTTTCGAGCGCCGCAGCGCGGAATCCTAGAAAACACGCTATTCTGCCAGCGCCCGGTCGAGAAAGTCGAGCCGATCCTGGCCCCAGAACAGCTCGTCGCGGTAGATGTAGGTCGGCGCCCCGAAGACTTGGCGATCGATGGCCTCCTGCGTCAGCGCCTTGTAGCGCGCGACGATCTCGGTCGTTGCGGCACGGCGGCCCAACGCGACAGCGTCCACTCCCAGTTCGCTGGCGATGTCCATCAGCGTCGACTCGGCCGCGACGTCGCGTTCCTGCTCCCAGATCGCGCGGCCGACCGCCCCGGTCAGCGCCAATGCCTGCGCGATACCTTGCTCCTGTGCGGCCAGAATCCAAGCGGCAGCGAGATCTCCGTTAACGGGAAAGAACCTCGGCTGCACGTTGATCGGCATATTGAGGTATTCCGACCAGCGCCTCAGCTCGACCAGCCGGTAGGCCTGGCGTTGTGGCGCGCGCTTCGAGAGGGGTAGCCCGCCGGATACCGGGAAGACGTCGCCCAGATTGATGGCCTTGACCGCGATCGTCGCGCCATGCTTGCGCGCGATGGCGACCAAGCGATCGTGGCCGAGATATGTGAACGGCGATATCGGCGTGAAGTAATAGTCGATAAGCTTGGTCACGGCGGCGCCTCGACAAGCCTCGCGTCAGAGCTTGAAACCGGTTGCGAGCTTCTTCGGTACGGCGACGTTCCGGAGCCGGACGTAACGCGGCAGGCCGTCCTTGAACGGCGGGAAGTCCTCGCCGCGCACGAGCGGCGACAGATAGGTTCGCGCCTTGG